>NZ_JAJAPB010000013.1 GCF_026226615.1 Geovibrio ferrireducens | reverse complement strand
CACACGCGCCTAATGCGTACTAGATAAGGAGATAATTATGAGCCTTAAAGATAAATTAACAGAACAGAAACTAACCAGACGAAGCATGCTCAAGGCGATGAGCGCCACTGTTGCTGCTGCTGCGCTTCAGGGCTGCGGAGGAAGCGGCAATGGCGGAGAACCATATCAGGTGGTCAGCCCTTCGGACAACCTTGTTTATGATAAAGATATAAAAATTTTCCACACTACAGGAGCGTATAACTGCGGTTCACGCTGTCAGCACTATGCGCATGTGAAAAACGGTAAAGTTGTCAAAATGACCTCAGCGGGGGATAAAAAACGCAACTCTGTAGCGGATGCCGAAGCGGAGTACGACAGTTCAGAGTTTGGAAAACAGATGGAACTGAGGGCTTGTGTACGCTGTTACGGCGGTTATCAGGGAATATTATACCAGCCTGACCGACTTAAATATCCGCTGATGAGAATTGACCCCAGTAAGCCTAAAGGGGACATAAATAACTTTAAAAGAGTATCATGGGATGAAGCTTTGGATGCGGTTGCTGAAAAACTCAAGGCAGCTTACGACAGAGCAGCTCAGGACAATCTTTCGTATGTTCCGATTATGACAAGATATTGGTTCTGGCTTATGATGTCATACTATATGGGGCAGCAGCCGTGTGTGAGAGCGAACGGAAATGAGTCAACAGGGGGGGCTGACCTCGGTAGTTTTGATACAGTCGGTTCCACTGTTTATGTAAACAGCCGAACAGACAGATATAACACAAAGTTTATGATTACTTGGGCGATGGATGTTACCAGAGGAACGTACTGGAATGTACACACTCATTTTATGAATACAAAAATGAAAGAAAAGGTCCACGGCGATATTCCCATGGTGGTGATTTCTTCAACTTATTCGGATGCCGCAGCAATGCTTTCCACAGGAATACAGGGCTACCAGTATACGGTAGACGGTCACTCAAAGGTTGTGGATATTCCCGGTTGGATAGCATGCCGTCCGACAACCGATGCAGCCTTAGCAATAGGTGTGATGTATGTCATATACAAAAACGGTAGAATGGATACTGATTTCATGCAGCAGACTGCACCGACAACCGCGGCTCAGGCTGACAGAAAATGCTTCGGATTCTGGAAAGAAGACACGGTCAAAAGTCAGGCTCCTTCAACAGGAGTAAGCCGAAGCGGTTACCAGATGATTGCATATGCTGACATTCCTGCAGATGCTCCTTATAACGCAAGCGGAACAGCCATACCAAAAGGAACTCCTCTGAACGGCTATGATTTTAAGGTTCCTGTCGGAGAATCATTCGAGGAATATCTTTTGAGCAGGGAAGTCGAGTGGGGTGGAGCGGTATCATCTCTGCCAGCAAGTCTTAAATACAGAGTACCGGATACTTCTGCTGCACCCGGAGATGGTACTTATAGCAAAGTTCTTGATTATATCGGAGCTTTAACAGGCGTCAATCCTGATGTTATTGAAGCACTTGCAATGAAGTATTCGGAATTTGCGGGACATCCGACTGATGCGGCTTTTATTGAAACAGGCGGTGGGGCACAGAGAGCATGGAACGCTGACGAATGGGTATGGTCACTTGTAGGTCTCTCTGCTATGTGCGGTTACGTCAATAAAAAAGGCGGTGGTACAGCAGGTCTGTCTATGAGCCGTTTTTCTGAGAGTCTTGCATTTAACACCAACGGCAGCACGGATGCTCCTATCAGCGGAAGCAACGCTGCGGAACCAACATCTTCCTTCGGGATTGATATTGAATTAAGCGGGTGGCAAAATACAATCTTAACAGGAAAAGATCACCGAAAAAGAGCTAATCTGATTGAAGATGTTAAATATCAGACAAGCGGCAGAGTTGATTTATCTTCTGCGGGCGATAAGCTTATTGATGTTGATGTTATAATTCACACCAATATCAATAATATCAACACTCACCCGAATACAAACAAAAATATTCTGGCTGCACGCAAAGTGCCTACTCAGATCGTGATGGATCAGGTGATGACCCCCACTGCTTTACTGGCTGATATTATTCTTCCTGCTGCAACTCACTTTGAGAGTGACACCTTTGCCATTCCTGCCTACACATCGATAACTCACTTCTTTCACAGGGAAAAGGTGATCGATGTTATGTATGACACTCTCCCGGAGCACGAGCTTCAGCAGCGTCTCGGCGCTAAACTCACTGAGAAAGGGTTAACAGGCGCACCGTATGTATTTGCTCCTTTTGATACTTTCACTGAAGACGCATACAATAATGTCAAAATAACCGATTACTACAAACAGAAAGTTAGTTCTGATACCGCTTTGCCCTCTGCTGATGAGATGAGAGAAATCGGAACTTTTACTCTTGAAGTGCCGAAAGACACACCTCTTGTTCCCATGATGGGAGATCTCATCCCTTCGGGTACACTTGACACCAGCACAGGCTTCCTGAATTTTTACTCTCTGTTCAGAGCCATGCGTCCAGCCGAGAAGGTCACAGATCCGTACCTCAGCGGGGACATTGATCCTGCTAATCCTGTGCCGGCGGTATACTACCCCGGTGGTTGGAGAAACGCCACTCTCTGCTATCAGCCGAACCTGCACGGAAGGGAAACATATTTTGACAACAGAAACCCGCTTACAGGGAAATTCACCGGCTTCGTATCACCGCTTAGCGGACGCGCTTACAAAATGACTTATATGACCAATAAATCGCGCAACCGCGGTCATACTGTTTTTGACAGCGTTGCTGCAATCAAGGACATGTTCCCTCAGATGGCTAAACTAAATCCTATTACAGCCGCAGAAAGAGGAATAACCGAGGGTGCAATGGTTTATGTATATAACGACCGCGGCTGCATGAAGATTCCCGCTCATCTTACACATGAAATTTTACCAGGAATAGTAAGTATTGAACACGGGGCATGGTACAGGGCACACCCCACTGAAAGAGTGAAAGTATGGATGCAGGACGGCAGCGACCCAGCTAATCTCGAAGCATTCCACGAAAGATCAGTCCCTGTCGATGTTGGCGGAGCAGATAACATTCTCACCAACGACTTTTTTGGGGAAGATACGATGATGTGCACAGGAGCCGTTCCTGCTCAGTCAGGACCGTGTGAAGTTAGCCTTGTTAAACCTGAGAACGGAGGTACTGAAATATGAGCCAGTTGGGATTTTACTTTAATCAGGACAGGTGTGTTGGTTGCCAGACGTGCTCTTCTGCATGCAAAAACTGGAATGAAGAACGCCGCGGTGACGCAAAGATAAACATAAGAGAAGACGATGAAGAATATATGTCTGCTGTGGGCGAACAGGACAACGGAGAGAATTATATTAATCCCGATACCGGTGCTAATAATTACGAACTTTTCCGTAAATATTATATGAAAGAAAACTGGAGACGGGTCAGCACTGTATTGGATGGTTCTGTTTCTGAAGGTTCAACGGGCATTTTCAGATACAACGTGGATAAACGTTTTCTTTCAGTAAGTTGTAATCATTGTGATGAACCTGCATGTATCAAAGCATGCCCGATGGGGATCATCACTAAAGACTCTGAAACTGGTTTGGTTCTTGTGGATAATTCAACCTGTATTTCCTGTGGAAAATGTCAGGGAGCCTGCCCATGGGGAGCGCCTCAATTCTATGATTCAAAATACAAGGAATACAGCCTTGAAAACGCTGCCAGACCGCGTATGACAAAATGCACGGGATGTCTTGACAGAGTTAAAGAAGGGCTGCGTCCCGCCTGCGTAGCTGCATGCTGGAACAGGGCTCTTGATTTCGGCTCCATGGATGAGCTTAGGGCAAAATACCCCAGTGCATCAGAAAGTTTAGTCGATTTTGAGCGCGGCGGAATAGGGCCTAATATAATCTTCAAACAGAAGAGCTGAAAGGTTATCTTATGAATACACTCTTGCAGTATATGAGACTGAGGGCAGATCTGTATAATATTCTTTCTGCTCCTTTTAATGTGGAGTTCAAGGAACCAGACCTGGCCAGATTAAAGAAGTATGTCGCTGTAATGTCTGAAATGGCAAAGGAGAACGGTGATTCTTCTTTTGCGGCAGATGTTTCAGGGCTGGGTAAAAGTATTGAAAATGGCATGGACGAGAGCCGGATAGCAGGAGAATTTGCTAAGCTTTTTCTGGGTGTAAACAAAGCTTCTCACACCGGCCACACTGTCACTCCGCACGAGTCCGTTTATATGTCCGAATCTAGATTGGTTATGCAGGAGCCGTGGGAGAATGTATATGAAATATATTATAAACACGGCATTGGCAAGAATAAGGAGTTTAAAGAGCCGGAAGACCATGTTACGGCAGAAATGAGCTTTATGGCGTTTTTGTCCCGTCAATGTGTTGAATTTGCTGAGATAGGCAAAACTGAGGAGCTTATTGAAAATTTAGAAACGCAAAAGCTATTCCTCGATAAACACTTATGCAAGTGGATACCTAAGCTGGCTGAAGATGTTGTAAAAAACACGTCACTTGAATTTTACAAGTATCTTTCACTTGTTGTTCAGGGGTTTATTAAGGCTGATTTTGAGTATATCTGCCAACTTAAGGAAGAGCTCTCTGAAATTACTTGTTAACTCATTTTAATTGGCGGTGGGTTTATTCCCGCCGCTTTCATTCTTTTTTACGGAGTCAATAATGCAGTATGGAATCAGTCTTTCTTCTGTACCGGTTAAAGTAAGCTCGGTGTTCTGCATTAATATGTACCACAAGAATGCCGGATGCCGCGACTGTATAGATATATGCCCTGCGGGGGCCGTGCGCATAGGCAGACCGGGTACTGCATTGAGCATAGATCCTGAGTTCTGCATAGGGTGTGAAAGATGTGTTTCAGCCTGCCGTTACGGAGCTTTTCAATACAAAGGCTTATCTGAAATACAGTGGCTTGATTCACTCGCAGAAAAAGCAGAGAAAGGAAAACTTCTTCTGTCGTGCGGTAAATCATCATATGGCGCAATGAGACTGAACTGCCTGAGTCAGCTTAATGCAGTCGGTTTGCTGTATTTGGGTATAAAGGGTGTCCGAGAACTGATGCTGTATAGCGGGAACTGTGCCGAATGTGCTTTCGGAAACGGAAAGAATTTTCTGCGTCTTCAGTTAAAAAGTTTAAAAGGGTTCAGCGGCAGTCTTGAGGGTTGCGCTATTTCAGCAGGCAACAGTGAATATATTGTAATCAGATTTAGCTCCTTTCCATGTTTAAGCAGTAGAGAAAAAAAGCAGATAAATGTCAGCAGACGAGGTTTTTTCAGTCTTTTCGGCCGGGAACTGGCTTCGGGTGCGTTTTCTGCTGTTGATGTTCTGATGGAACAGAGCAGAGAAAGTGTGAATATTGGCGATTCAAAAAAGAAATCTCAGAGAAAAGTATTGTTTGAGAAAACAATTTCAATGCTTTTACCTTATATCAAAAAGCCGCTTCTTTTTGACAGAAATATACCTTTCGGTACTATTCGCTATTCTGAAGAAAATTGTGATAAATGCAACCTTTGCATAACTCTTTGTCCTTCAGCAGCTTTAACAAAGACAGAGGATGGAGTTATTGTCCATGAATCTTTAAATTGTACAGGGTGCGGTGTTTGTATTAAAGCCTGCGTAAACGGATGTTTACAAATCGAGCAGGAATCTGAATATCCGCAAAGATTAAAGTGAATAAAAACAAGCAATCATCCTCCGATTGTTTGTTTTACTGGGGGCACAGCGGATAAGTGTAAAAACATGTCCGCTGTGTTAATAGACCAATTAATGCCGTATTTTGACACAGAAGGCAGTATATTGCCTCCGTAAGTCACTAATATGATTTGTTAAACAGATAGAATCTTTAAAAGTCGGGCACAAATGGAAATTGAGTTAGAGAGGCATTAAATGAAAGAGATTCTCTATTAATTTAATGCCTTTTTTATCGTGCCAAAATCGTGCCATTTTTGAATAAAAATAAGTGATTATGGATGATGAGCAAGTTTTGTGAAACTTTGGTTTTAAGCACTTTTTATCACCTGTTGACATATTCCGAAAACGGTTCGAAACCGCCCGTGCCTATTTAAAATCACCAGAAAAGCCAGTGGGTTAACCGCTGGCTTTTTTATTTCGTGCCGAAAAACGCAGGAACTGGTATTTTCCTATCTTAGATTCAATATGAATCTGCATCTATCCAGTTATAATTTCCGGGAATGTTCTTTCGTGATTTCAGAAGGTTAATGACCGCTGTTGCTTTTTCGTTTCCTGTCTCTGCTTCCTTTTTCAGCCATTTTATTATGTGCGGTCTGCCGTAATATTCTTCGGGGGAGAGATAGGCAAATCGTGTGTGCTCTTCAAATTTGTCTAAGAAGAGTAGTTTAGCTGCATTTTTATTATATTTTGCAGCTTTCTTGAGATCTTTATCAACAAAACTTCCAGTAGAGTAGAACTCTGAAAGTCTGATGTTTGCATCAAGGCAATCGTCATCAGCTGATTTTATTATTAAATCAACACCCCATTCTTTTTGTGGATTAAATTGGCTATCAGTATTTGGATTAACTAAATTGAAATTTCCTAAGCCAAAGCTTCCACAATATACACCGTGACTACTTGCCCTAGAGTATTCATTATATCTGTTATCATTATTATATTTGTTTACTCTGCCATGCTCATATAAATAAGCTTTATGGATAGATGTATAATATTCAGGAGATCTTACGGGATATATCATTTGAAAAACTGAATTAGCCATATCCAAATTAGTAGTTGTCCCTTTAGCATAAATATATGAATAAGCTATAAAATAATAGCCATATTGAAACCCGGCTTGTTCCGATGAAGTAAATAGCTTGAATGCTTTATTATAATCAGTTTCTACTCCATAGTTCATAAAATACATATAGCCAAGTAGAAACATGGAAGCTGGGTCAGTTGTAACGCCAATTTCGTAGTACCCTACAGCTTTTTTATAATCTTTCTTTACACCTCTTCCTTCGCGGTAGATGCTTCCCAGATTCGCAGCAGCACGCATGTCACCAGCTTCAAGCAACTCTTCAAGCATCTTTCTAGCTTTATCATAGTTTCTGCTGACACCTCTGCCTGTTAAGTACAAATATGATAAAAAATACTTGGCATTGGGTTCTCCCATTTCAAAAGCTTGTTTGTATAGTTTTACTGCTTTTTTTATATTTGGTTTTGTTCCTCTGCCTGTTTCATACATCTGTCCAAGGTAGGTGATTGCTTCTGGATTTCCTTCATTTGCATATTTGCTAAAAGTTTTGAATATTTTAGGCCATTGCTTAATTTTATTTGATAAATCTTCAGGATCTTTGGTCTTTGAAAGGTACAATTCTTTCGCTTCTTCGTATGTTGAAAAAGTTTCATCCGAGGCAAATGCGTGAAACTGAAACAATAAACAAAAACAAATAAAAATTATCTTTAAATTAATCTTTGTTACCAATGTTATTACCTCGGAAATTATTTGCAGGACATTGTTTGAACTCTCAAATCGTGTAATGTCGACTTATATAATGCTAACACTATTGGTAGCATTTCCCAAATATGATTTTATACTGGTGGTGTGTTATAGGGGGCAGAGTTGAAGGGCAGAACTGTTTTGAATCAAAAAAACTATTCCCTGTCGCGAGCAGTTTTTCTATTTTTCCGCCCATTTTGGTTTTGATTCCAGAACCTTTTTGTGCACCGGGCAGTGCTCGGCGTGGGCGCCTTTCAGGTAGCCTGTACTCATAAGAAATTCGTTTACTATCTCTCCGCCGGTGAATTTAAAAGTTTTTTTGAAGAGTTTTGTCCACTCCTCCTTTTTGAGGGGATGGTGCTTATCAAGCCAGTTTTTGAATGAACCATGCTCTTTCTGAATAATCAGAATAGTTTTGGCATTTTCAACTGCGGCGTTAACTTTCAGCCTGTTGCGGATGATCCCCGCATCGGCCAGCAGCCGTTCCCTGTCCTTTTCGGTATATGCAGCAACGGTTTTCACATCAAAGCCATCGTAGGCGCTTCTGAATGCCTGCTCTTTTTTAAGTATTGTTTCCCAGCTTAAGCCTGCCTGATTTATTTCAAGCACAAGGCGGCAGAAGAGTTCATTATCATCATACAGCGGAAACCCGTAGTGATTATCGTGGTAATTGCCGTGGAGTGCGGCTTTCTCAGCGTTCATGGTTTTTATAGCATCGCAGTATGACATTATTAATTTCCCCCGATAATATGGTGAAGATACTATATCCTAAAAAAACAGAGCGGACAATTTCAGAAAAAAATAGTCTTCTTGACACGGATCAAAACAATTTCCCCGTCTTGTACTATTCTTATAAAAAACAGACGGAGGAAACACATGAGCGCATTAATCACTGAACTTAAAAACGACCATCTTCAGCTTCTTAAACTTCTTCAGGAAGTTCAGATAACAGGACTCGGCAATGAGGCCGGACGCAAAAAACTCCTTGAAGGAAAAAGGCTTCTCGCCGGGCATCTTCAGAAAGAGGACACAAGGCTTTACCCCTCACTGAAAAATAATCCTGCGGCAAAAGTCGTCAGTGAGCAGTTTGCGGGAGAGATGCAGAAGCTCACGGCGGAAATACTGGACTTCATGAACCGCATAGAAAAAGCGGAACTCAATATTGAATATGCCAAAGAACTGGGCAGAATAATATCTACTCTGAGGCTCCGAATCAACAGAGAGGAGATTCAGCTTTATCCTCTTTATGACAAGGTTACCGCGCAGTAATGCGGCGCACCGGACATTTCAGGGTGTCCGGTGCATATTTCACATTATTTTCCAGCCAGTCTTCCGCCAAGGTCAAATGCTTTCTGCAGGTCATTTTCAAAATTTTCATTGCGGTATCTGATTTTTTCGCCGAAAGTGCCGCGCAGCTCGAACTTTTCATAGTCTTTCTCTGTTCCCTGAAGCGTGTTGAAACTGCAAAGGCTTTCACATGAGCCGAATGTTCTCTCCATGAAGCTTTCATTTCTCTTAATGTGAGAGTCATATCCGTAGTCATTCTTTTCCTGCTCTGTGACGTTCATGGTATAAATCATTGCAGTTGAGGATTTTCTGGGGGCGAGAGTCCTGTAGTCGGCGTATGAAATGAACGGGAAAATAAGACGCTCAAGAAAGGCTGATGCCTCTCCGCTTGTTCTGCCGAGATAAATCGGTGAGCCGATGATCAGCGCATCCGCTTCTGCGGCTTTTTCGAGATAGGGCAGAATACCGTCCCTATGGGCGCATCTGCCGTAGGTTTTGCCGTTTCTCACTTTACAGACAAAACAGCTCATACAGCCTTTGAAATCCACATCATACAGATGCACAAGCTCAGTCTCGGCTCCTGCTGCCTTTGCTCCTTCCAGAGCCTTTTCAAGAAGATGCGCAGTGCTGAAATTCTTTCTGGGGCTTCCGTTAAATGCTATAACTTTCATTTTCTCCTCCTTCTGTTTGTAACTTTCAAAGTAACAATTATATGCAAAAAAAATCAGCTCACCTGCGTGACAAGCTCGGAGAGTCTGGTTGTTTTAAGTGTGTTTTCAAAGGATTCCTGTGCCTTGTCCAGAACCTTTTCCAGTGCGGGTTTCATGTTGCAGCTTACAGCGCATGATTCCTGAACGGGATAAGAGTGCACAGCGAAGGCTTTGGGTGCCTCGACCGCTTTGTATATATCAAAAAGAGTGATTTCTTCCGGTTTCTTTGCCAGAGCGCATGAACCGTTCTTCCCTCTGGTGGCGCGGACAAGTCCCGCCCTTGAGAGCTTGGCGATAATGCGGCGGACAAAGCTGGGGCAGGCATTTACACTCTCCGCCAGATTGCAGGAGCATATGTATTCCCCCGCGTGGAAACCAAGGCCGGTCATTATGTGTACAGCCACCGAGAACTGAGTGTTTCTTGAAGTCATATTGTTATTTTAATAGTAACAATATAAAAGGCAAGAAAAAAAATCAGGTATCCTTGAATAAATCAATCGATTGATTTATAATTTGATTATGGATATACGAAGCAATAATGTTAATGAAAAAAACAAAGGGGACAGAGCAAGGCAGAATCTTATAGAAGCAGCCATAGATCTCTTCGGTGAGCATGGCTTCACCGCCACAGGCACAAGGATGATAGCCGATAAGGCCGGAGCGAATATCTCCGCCATTCAGTATTATTTCGGCGGAAAAGAGGGGCTGTACCGCGCCGTGGTTTCCCACATAGCAGAAGGAATCGGCTCATACATAAACCCTCTTGCTGCGGGGATAAGGAATGAGTTCGAGAAATCAGGCGGGGGACGCGATGCGGCAGTAAAATGTATTATAACCGCTGTCCGCGGACTGGCTGCTATGTTCATAAGGTCGGACGGGCCGAAACGCTGGGCGCTCATAGTTCTGAGGGAGCAGGCCAAGCCCACTCCCGCATTTGATATTCTTTACGATTCGGTGATGAAGGAAGCCCACGGGCTTTTCAGCAGGCTGATTGCCGCGGGTGCGGGGATAAAGCCCGACAGTGCGGAGGCGCATCTCAGGGCGCATGCTGTGGTGGGAAGTGTTCTTGCATTTTTATCCGCAAGGGAAACCGCAGTCCGCAGACTGGGCACTTCTGATTACACGGCGGAGCATATGGACTTGCTGGACAGGCTGCTCCCCGCTATGGCTGTTTCATCACTGAATGCTGTGATAAGCGAGGCTGAATAATGAAAAAACTCCTGATAATACTGGTGCTTATGCTCGGAGCCGCCGGTGCGCTGTATTTCTTTTATGCAGGAAAGGATGAAAAAAGCAGCGGAAGCCTGACCCTTTACGGCAATGTGGATATAAGGGATGTAACTCTCGGTTTCCGGGTCTCCGGCCGCGTTGCGGAGCTTATGTTTGAGGAAGGGGACAGGGTGAAGGCAGGGGATCTCCTTGCTGTTCTGGATAAAAAGCCCTACGAAGATCAGCTCGCGGTGGCAGTGGCGCGCCTTGAGGCGGCAGAGGCCAACTTTGCAAAGCTCTCGAAGGGTCTGCGCCCGCAGGAGATAGATGAGGCGCGGGCTCAGGTGAGCGAACGCGAGGCGACTCTCGCCAACCTTGAACAGACATACAGAAGACAGGCTGAGCTCTTTAAGCTTGGCGCTGTGTCCGCGCAGGCGCATGATGAATCACTGGCTGCTAGGGATGAAGCGAGAGCCAGACTGAACATGGCGAAAAAGTCTCTTGAACTGGCCGTAGCAGGGTACAGGGATGAGGATATAAGAGCGGCAGCGGCGGAGTATAAGGCTGCCGCAGCATCAGCGGAATCGGCCGTTACCTCTCTGGCAGATACGGAGATAATCTCCCCTTCCGACGGCGTGATACTCACCCGTGTGCGTGAAAAAGGCTCAATAATAGCTTCCGGTGCGGCAGTCTTCACCCTTGCTCTGGATAACCCTGTATGGGTGCGGACATATGTGAGCGAACCGCAGCTTGGGCTTGTGCATCCCGGACAGAAGGCCGTGATATACACAGACACCAACCCGGACAGACCTTACACGGGGCAGGTCGGTTTCATATCCCCGCAGGCGGAGTTTACTCCCAAAAATGTGGAAACAGCATCACTCCGGACAGATCTTGTGTACCGTCTCCGTATTGCGGTTGATAACCCGGATAAGCATCTGCGTCAGGGCATGCCTGTTACTGTCAGGCTTGAGGAATAGATATGGAAAACCTTCTTGCGGAGGTAAAAGGGCTCACCAAGCGTTTTTCAGGCGGTTCTCCCCCGGCGCTTGATAATATCTCCATGCAGATTTTCAGAGGACGGATGACGGGGCTGGTTGGGCCTGACGGAGCAGGGAAAACCACCCTGATGCGCCATCTGATCGGCCTTCTGCATGCTGACAGCGGCATTGTTACGGTGAATGGGCTGAATTCTGTAACTGATGCACCCGCCATAAGGGAAATTACAGGATATATGCCCCAGAAGTTTGGTCTTTATGAAGATCTTACCGTGCAGGAGAACCTGAATCTGTACGCCGAATTATGCGGACTGGACAAAAGGAAAAAGGCGGAGCGCTTCGGCAGGCTCCTTGAGTTCACTGCGCTGAAAGAGTTTACGGGCAGACTCGCCGGGAGGCTTTCCGGCGGTATGAAGCAGAAGCTGGGTCTTGCATGTGCCCTTCTCGGCGAACCGGAGCTTCTTTTGCTGGATGAACCCAGCGTGGGTGTTGATCCCATCTCTAGGCGGGAACTGTGGAAGATGGTGCAGGAACTGCTGGAGAGAGGCATGGGGGTTGTGTGGTCTACGGCTTATCTGGATGAGGCTGAAAAGTGTGATGATGTGGTTCTCCTGAACGGGGGCAGAATGCTTTTTGCCGGGCGGCCTTCGGAGCTGCTTACGGGCATGAGGGGGCGCGTGTTCATTGTCCGCAGCACGGATGCGGATAAACGGGCTCTTCTTACGGAGCTTCTTAACAGAGCCGATGTGACAGACGGAATAATTCAGGGAAACGGGGTAAGATTTACTCTCAGCGAGGGGGCTGCTGTACCGGTTACAGGTGCGGAAAATACGGAGCCCTGTTTTGAGGACGGCTTCATAGACAGGCTTGGCGGCGGCCCCGGAGGGCATTCCCCGCTGGCGGAAATAATAACAGAAAAACCGGAAAACAGCGGTGCAGTGATTGAAGCGCTTAATCTGACCAAACGTTTCGGTGACTTTACCGCCGTGCGTGACAACAGCTTTACTATAAAGCGGGGCGAGATCTTCGGCCTCCTCGGCCCGAACGGAGCGGGCAAGTCAACCACTTTTAAGATGATGTGCGGTCTGCTTCAGCCCACTTCCGGCAGTGCGAAGGTTATGGGGCTTGACCTGAAAACTGCCACTTCCGCGGCCAGATCCCGCATCGGCTACATGGCGCAGAAGTTTTCTCTGTACGGTAATCTGAGCGTAAGGCAGAACCTGAGCTTTTTTGCCGGAGTTTACGGTCTCGGAGGAGCTGAGGCTGAAAAAGCTGCCGACAGAATGACGGAGATATTCGAACTTGGCCGTTACCGCTCCGCAAACACGGATACTCTGCCCCTCGGCTTCAAACAGAGGCTGGCGCTTGCCTGTTCTGTTATGCATTCGCCGGATGTCCTGTTTCTGGATGAGCCCACATCAGGCGTCGACCCTGTGACAAGGCGTGAGTTCTGGAACCATATCAACGGCATGGTGAAAAAGGGAGTTACCGTGATGGTCACCACACATTTTATGGACGAAGCCGAGTACTGCGACCGCATAGGGCTTATATACAGAGGGGAGAACATAGCCTCCGGAACACCGGATCAGCTTAAGGAATCCGCATGTTCCTCTGTTTTGCCGTCACCGTCCCTTGAAGATGCCTTTATAGAGCTGATAAAGCGGTTCGATCAAAGGAGCATGCCATGAATCTCAGAAGGGTAAGCGCTCTCATACGGAAAGAAAGCTCACAGATAATCCGAGATCCAAGCTCGATCCTTATCGCTTTTGTTTTGCCGCTCATTCTGCTTTTTATATTCGGCTACGGCATAAATCTTGACAGTACAAAGATAAATATAGGCCTTGCCCTTGAAGGACGCGGGGCGGATGCCGGGCGTCTGGCTTCTGCGTTTATCAATTCGGAATTTCTGAATGTACGCACCGCAAATGACAGAAGGGAGCTTCTGCCTGAACTTGAGGCAGGGAAGATAAGGGGGATAGTGATAATTCCGCAAAATTTCAGCATCAAAGCCGCCCAAGAATCCGAAAGTGCGGTTATTCAGGTGATAGCAGACGGAAGCGAGCCTAACACAGCCTCATTTGTGCATAATTACACTGCGGGCATATGGCAGACATGGCTGTTGCAGCATGCGGATGAAGAGGGGACGGAAATGAAGATTCCCATCGCCTCAGAGCCCCGCTTTCTGTTCAACCCTGAGCTTAAAAGCCGTAACTTCCTCCTGCCCGGTTCCATCGCGATTATCATGACGCTGACAGGAACCATACTCACCTCCCTTGTTGTCGCCAGAGAGTGGGAGAGGGGGACAATGGAGGCTATGATGGCAAAGCCTGTGACAGTAGCAGAGATAATTCTCGGCAAGCTGGTTCCGTATTTTGTTCTGGGCATGGGCTCCATGACGGTCTGTGTGCTGGTTTCCGTATTTTTCTACGGTGTGCCGTTCAGGGGCTCGTTTCTTATTCTCTCCGGTGTTTCCGCTCTGTTTCTGCTGGCTTCGCTGGGGCAGGGGCTGCTAATTTCCACACTGGCGAGAAACCAGTTTGTGGCGGCGCAGTTAGCTCTTCTCAGTGCGTTTCTGCCGGCTTTTATGCTGTCCGGCTTTATTTTTGAAATAGATTCCATGCCCGCGGTTATAAGGGGGCTCACGTATCTTTTTGCTGCGAGATACTTTGTGACAGACCTCCAGACCCTTTTTCTCGCCGGGAACGTTAAAAACCTGCTCATTATAAACACCGCAGCCATTGCCATTATAGCTGCTGCATTTTTTGCTGTAACCGCGGCAAAAACCCGAAAGACTCTGGATTGAGGCGGACATGGGCAGGCTGAACAGAATAAAGGCACTGATGATAAAAGAGATACATGCAGTATGGCGTGACCCGAAAAGCCGCATAGTGCTCATTGCTCCGCTGACTGTTCAGCTTTTTATATTCTCATTCGCCGCCACTCTGGAGGTGAAAAATGTTGCGTTGGGAATAAACAATTCGGACGGCGGAAAGCACGGCTATGAGCTTGTGCAGAGGTTTGCAGGTTCAAAGACATTCGGCAGGGTGGTTTTTCTGAACAGCCACGGGCAGGCTGACAGCGCAATTGATGAGCAGGATGTTCTTGCGGTTCTCAGCATTCCGCAGGACTTCTCCCGCAGGATAGAGGCAGGGGAACAGGGGAAGATCCAGATTCTGCTGGACGGACGGAGGTCCAATGCATCGCAGATTGTAATGGGCTATATCAGCGCAGTGATCAATACATACTCTGATGAGCTGAGGCAAAAGGCAGGCGGAAAGCCGCTCCCCGCGGTGGTGAGCGGGCGGAGTTTCTATAATGAAAATCTTATCTATATGTGGTTTAATGTACCTTCACTGATGGGGATACTCACCATGGTGGGAACGATCGTGCTGACATCTCTTTCAGTTGCCAGAGAGAGGGAACAGGGGACATTTGATCAGCTTCTGGTCTCTCCGCTTATGCCATGGGAGATCCTTGCCGGCAAAACAGTTCCCCCCATGGCTGTGGGGATGACTCAGGGGAGCGTTATTCTTCTGTTTTCGTATTTTGTTTTCGGCGTTCCTTTCAGAGGCTCTGTGCTGATGCTTTATGCTGCGCTGTTTGTATTTGCGCTTTCGGTTACGGGGATAGGTCTTTTTATATCATCACTGGCAAAGACCCAGCAGCAGGCGATACTCGGCGCATTTGTGTTCATGGTTCCCGCTGTGGCTCTCTCAGGCTTTGCCGCTCCTTTTGAAAACATGCCCTCATGGCTTCAGGCTGTAATGCAGATAAATCCCCTTAAGCATTTTCTTATTGTGCTTAAAGGGGTTTATCTGAAAGATATGAGCGCGGCAAATGTTTTTGCAAACGCTCTGCCCCTTGTGTATATAGCCGCCCTGAACCTGACACTGGCAGGAGTGCTTTTCAGGCGGCGGCTGGAGTAGCTATTTTATTGCGACTGTGAAGGTCGTTGTGCTTTTTTCGGCAGTGCATTTCAGTGTTCCGCCGAGGGATTTTTCCACAAGGGTCTTGGCGAGGTAAAGCCCCAGCCCCTTGTTCTGCCCCACCTCAGAGGTGGTGAAATAAGGCTCGAAGATCCGCTCCATTATCTCCTTGCTTATGCCTCCGCCGTTGTTTACGACCTCGACTGTTTTCCCGCCTTTAAAGTTTGTGATATTGATGTGTATTTTTCCGTGAATCTGTCCTGAGCGTTTTATAGCGTTTACAGCATTGCTCAGCAGATGCATCATCACCTGTTTGAAGTTTATCTCGCTGCCTGATGCCAGCTTGCATAAACCGGAGCAGACAGGCCTGTGCTCCGGTGTGAAAACTGTCTGCCCTTCTTCGCAGTTGCAGGTTACGCATACCGCAACACCGGATTCTTTCAGGAGCGAGTCATACATGCTCAGAGTCTGCCCCACAGCTTTTGATATGCTGAACCAGCCGTCCTCCTGCACACGGAAGAAATCTTTAAATGTGTCTATTGTTTCTGACATTTCCAGAATAATGGACATGCTGATGTTTTCAAACTCTTTGAACATTTCCTCGTGCTCTGAGGAGGTGAAGGACTCTGAAAGGTTCTGTATATTCAGCCCAAGTGCGTTGAGCGGCTGACGCCAGTGGTGGGATATTGCTGCCAGAAGCTCGTTTACAAACTCATTTTTCACATCCGCCTGGGTGGGCATAGGGCAGGAGTTTGTGTGCTCAGGCTGGACATTGTAAGGCTCGACAAAAGCGTACGAGCGCATGAATGTGCCGCTGCTTCCGTACACAGCGAAGGAGTGTATGGAAGTTTTGATCTCACTTCCGTCTTTCCTTATGAATTTCATGTGCAGCATTTCAAGCTCGCCTTTTTCGGTAAATTCGCGGAATTTGTTTTCCGCCTTTGTCCTGTAGTCCGGGTGAATAAAATCGGTCAGGTGTTTTCCCAGAACTTCAGATTCAGGATAACCGAAAAGGTTCAGCCAACTGGTATTTGCGTATTCAAACACACCTTCGGGATTAATTGAATGAACAGCAACCGGAACTCCGTCAAATACTCTGCTCAGGTCAGCTTTAATAAACATTTTACCCCTTCTCAAATTTAAGGCATCAGCCTTTATTGTTTGTTTTATGCATCAATATACATGTTTATAGTGAGTATGCATCACTATTTATATGTATACTGCACAGTACCACACTTGTTGCTTTCAGGCAACAAGTAACAAAGCGTGGAAAAAGCCGGGGTAAAGTAGGGAGGACAATCTTGAGAACGGAACCCATAAAAGGGTTGGTGTGGGAAAGTGCTTTTATGACAAATGTTTAAATGCGGAATAATTTTGCAGACATCACTGTGCCGCTGTACCTGTGTGGGCAGGTATCACATATTTCTATGGTTATCGAAGCTTGTATAAATATGATATTTATGGGTTTCTTCCGCATTACCCCGCTTATGCGGCGTATTGGGTCACTTCGAGGAAGGCACAGCCTGACGCGGCAGTCTCTAATATACTGAGAGATTGCTTCACCCTTGCAGGGTTCGCAATGACGCAAAACAGTTCCATGGTAAAACAGTTCCATGGATGGAACTGCGCCGTGCGCAGCGAAGGGCGGGTTTATCCCGCCCGCGAGCGTGTATTCAAAATTTCCATGGATGGTAAATTTTGAATTATTAAGAAAAGACACTGCGCCGTGCGCAGCGAAGGGCGGTTCATCCGCCCGCGAGCGTGTGCATCAATCCGACACGCGGATTTTTGCTGTTAAATCAGGACTGTAAAACAGATTCCCTACAGTCTGATTCACACCCTTCGTCTGTTCCGCCGAGACCGAATCTTAATTTATCCAGCACCTTGTGAAGTGACTCAAGGTCTGTTTCAGGCATCAGAGTTCTGATGTAGCCGTCTATATTTTCCCAGACTTCAATAACTTTCTCCGCAGACCTGTTCCCCTCTTTGGTGAGGTGAACGCGGATAACTCTGTCGTCGTGTTTGTCACTGTAGCGTTTTACCAGACCGCCCGCTTCCATTCTTTTCACCATATTAGTGACGGTCGCAGGTGATATGCCGAGGGTTTTGGCTATACTTATCTGGGTCATGCCGTCATTTTTGTATAACTCGGCGAGGACTTTACCCTGCCCGTGGAATATGCCCATGGGATCAAGGTCTTCACGAATCCGGTCTTCCAGAAGTTTTGAAATGTTCAAAAACAGATGCAGAAACAGTTTGCGCTCCATAAGTTCCACCTTCCCTTTGCTTGCTAAACAATAATATGGCACATTTCTTTATGGGCGATTGTTAAGAAGTGCAAAGTGAGCGGATGGTAACGGTTCAGGCGAGAATGACCGCTTTCTGGGTTTCTATGTCAGAGTTGAGGAAGGCTCTTCCATCAGTATCGTAAATTTTAATAACATCAGCGATATGTGGTTCAGCCTCGACAATTGTGCCGGATATTTCCTTAAAGCGTTCTATCTCAACAAAATTTATCATGCTCTCTTTTTTTTCCGTGAAAAGTGCCATGTAAAATGTGCCGTTTTCCACGAGATCCTGAAAAAAGTGCGAGCCGAAGGAGAGCTCAGGGTAAAGCCCGCCGGCATCATACTCCATTTCGCATATTGCGGCGAAGCTGTTTATATCCGCAAAAACAATGGGTACGCCGAGGGAGGGTGTGCTTGTCCCCCATCTGCCGGGACCGAAGAGGACAGCGTTTTTGCCCAGAGCGCGGACGCTTTTGTTTATCATCGATATGGCCTTTGCAGTATCGTATTTTTCGGTCAGGCTGAGGGCTGAGTATTTCTCAGCATCCACAAACACCAGCCAGTGGACGGATATATGAACGTTTCCGCCCATGAAGTGACCGTTTGATTCAAGGAGAATCCTGTTGTGCTGAGTATCGCCGAGCTTGTGCACCGCCCCGCTCCGGGTGCTTTTCTGAACAGGGCGGCACTGGAGAAGGTTTATCACGTATTCCGAGTTTTCTGTGAAGTTTAGGGTAAATTCTATCTCCACCGGATTCTTATATTCCGCTTCAAGGCTGTTCATCATTTTTTTCATCACTTCCGGGAATGAGCCGCGCAGAAGCTTCTGGAAGGTGAGAATCCATATGTGCTGCTTAAGCCTGCCCCGCTCCTCAAGCCTGCGTTCCGTCTCGAAATCACGGAGGGCAAACTCATTCAGGTCGAAGTTGAGCTCCCCCTTTGTTATCTGCATAAGCGACACACAGTGTTTGCCGTCCTTCTGAACATCCAGAACGTCCAGATCCCTCTGTGAGTAGCGCATTTTGTTATGTATGTCCGAGAGGGGGATCATCTCCGGGTCGGAGAGGGAAACTATTCTGGGGTAATCGCCCTCCACCCGGTTCACAGCCCTTGTTCCCAGCCCCATGACTATACGGAGCATACCCGCTTCGGGATCTATGTTTCTGTTCCACACATAGGTGTTGTAGGAGAGACCCACGCCCGCCGCATGCGGATAGTAATAGTGATCCTGATAGCTGCCGGAAACTCTCTGCACAAGGAGCGACATCTGCTCATCCGCATCCTCAAGACCTCTGTTGCGCCTGTATTCCAGAGCGTCCCTGCTCATGGCGCTGGCGTATATCAGCTTCATGCAGCGGAAAAAGTCCTCATACCTTTCCTCCGGCGAACCCATGACGGAGCAGAAGAAGCTTTCGTATTTGCCTGCAAAGGCGTTGCCGTAGCCGTCCTCAAGAAGGCTGCTTGAACGGACAACAATGGGGTACTGCCCGAAGTAGTCCAGCATTTCCCTGATTCTTGATTTGATTTCAGGCGGCAGTTTCCCCTGAGGGAAAAGCTTTTCGAGCCTTCTTCCGGCTCTGAAATAGCCTTCGGGAGTTTTCTGCTCCATGAAGAGATCCCACCAGCCGTTGTGCACTATGAATGAATGGAAGACATCAGAGCCGATGAAGAACGAATCATGCGGTTCCATATACTTTTCAAAGGGTCTGCCGCGCTTTCTTTCCAGAATCCTGCGGGCCAGCAGGAAGCCTGCCGCCTTGCCCCCTATGAATCCTGTGCCTATCATGCGGTTTTTTATTTCCAGCATGTCAGCGAGGCTGAAATGGCGGTTTACGAGGTATATTATCCGCTGATCCCTGCCCATAAGCATACTGACCAGCTTCTCCTTCATTGCGTTTTTCTCTGTTTCCTTGTTTGTGCCCAGAATTGCCTCAGCCCTTATGAACACTCTGTCCCATGCATCCATCGCACGCCTTATTCCCGCTCCGGGGGCGGTGCATAGTGTGCGGAAAAGGCTGGTGGCCTCAAGGCTGTTTTTTACCGGGGTGAAGTTCTCCGCACTCTCAAACCTGTGCGGCAGGAACATAGTGGGGCTGGTGCGCTCAAACACCTTCTGCGGGTGGGCATAAAGGTTTGCTCCGTCATTGTAGATCTCCATCATAACCTGCGTGGTTTCACGTATGCGGTTGATGGTTTCCGATGAATGATGGTTTTTATAGACAGCAAAGAATGCCACGGTGTCAAGCTTGTAAAGAAAAGGGCAGATTATGCGGAAGAAGTTTGCGACAGAGTTGTCAGAAGCCCATGATGACAGCAGGTATGACAGGCAGTCAAAGATGTAAAAAACACCCTTGCCCTGATCCTTTACTATGCGGTGGGCATGCTCCGCGAACTGGCCGAAGCCTGTGTCCGCCTCAAGGCTGAAAACCTCCGCCTCATCATCCTCAACCAGTGGAGGGTGGTCTGCAAAGCGGATATAGCAGAGCTTTCTGCCGTCTGCAACGGCCTGACGTGCAAAAGGGCGCACGAATGCCGCATACTCCGCAAAGGACGGAACATTCCACACCACATTGTCCCCCATGCGGAGGCAGTCTATAACGGAATCCAGCCCGCTCAGGCCGGTCTTAACCCTTTCCTGCTTTGCGTTCATCCGCTCCCTTTAAAAGGTTCGGGGAAGCCCGTAGAAGGCCTCCCCGCAGATTGTTGTGTTATATGATACCCATTGCGAGCATTGCGTTTGCGACTTTTTTGAAGCCCGCAATGTTTGCGCCTGTAACATAGTTTCCGGGTGAGCCGTATTCATCCGCAGCGGTCATAACATCCGTGTGGATATTCTTCATTATATTGCGGAGACGCTCTTCCGTATACTCAAAATTCCATGAATCGCGGCTTGCGTTCTGCTGCATTTCAAGGGCTGATGTGGCAACTCCGCCTGCGTTGGCAGCTTTGCCGGGGCCGTAGAGGATGCCTGCGTCTATGAACACTTTGACACCTTCCGGAGTGGTGGGCATGTTAGCCCCTTCGCCAACGGCGAGAAGCCCGTTTTTCACCAGTATCTGCGCATCCTTGCCGTTGAGCTCATTCTGAGTGGCCGAAGGCATGGCAACCTGGCAGGGTATCTCCCATATATTGCCTTTCTCACGGTAAACCGCATCCTTGTGGTATGTGCAGTAGTCTTTGATTCTTCTTCTTTCAACTTCTTTAAGCTGCTGAACAAGCTCAAGATCCACGCCTTTTTCATGGTAAATCACGCCGCCGGAATCAGAAAGGGCAACCACCTTTCCGCCGAGTTCGTGTATTTTTTCAACTGTGTATATGGCAACATTGCCTGAGCCGGAAACGACACAGGTTTTGCCTTCGAAGCTTTCTTTCTTGGTTTTCAGCATTTCATCCACAAAGAAGACAGCGCCGTAGCCTGTGGCCTCAGTGCGCACCTTGGAGCCGCCGTAGCAGAGCCCTTTTCCGGTGAGAACGCCTGATTCATAGCGGTTGGTGAGCCTTTTATACTGACCGAAGAGATAACCTATCTCACGGCCGCCCACGCCTATATCCCCTGCGGGTACGTCAGTGTATTCGCCGATGTGACGGTGAAGCTCAGTCATGAAGCTCTGGCAGAAGCGCATTATTTCGTGATCTGACTTGCCTTTGGGGTCGAAGTCGGAGCCGCCTTTGCCGCCGCCGATGGGCAGGCCTGTGAGCGCATTTTTGAATATCTGCTCAAAGCCGAGGAATTTTATGATTCCGAGATAGACTGATTCATGGAACCTGAGTCCGCCTTTGTAGGGTCCGAGGGCGCTGTTGAACTGAACACGGAAGCCGCGGTTGATCTGCACTTCGTTTTTGTCGTCAACCCACGGAACGCGGAAGATAATCTGGCGTTCGGGTTCGCATATTCTTTCGATGATTTTCTGTTCTGCGTATTCGGGGTGTTTCACAAGCACAGGTCCCAGTGTGTCCAGAACCTCTTTCACAGCCTGATGAAACTCTGACTCTCCGGGGTTTCTCGCAATAACCTGCTTGTAGATTGATTCAATTTTCTCATGCATAACTCTGGTCATTAAAATACTCCTGTAGCCGTTACATTTGTTTTTAGGAAAACAATCAATAAATTTCCTGAATGATTCATTATACATGAAATCGGGAAAATTGTAAGAATTATTACAAAAAATAAATATCTTTATTATCTGATATTTGCCGTATTATCCTTATTTATCCTGGAAAATGCGGTATTATAAACTAAGGTCAGTGGAGATTCTATCGGCATAAAGTTATGTTCATTTCATTTGTACCTTATATAGTAATAAAATTCTTTGGGGTTTATTTTCCCTTTTGTAAGTTATATTCTGTTATCCATGAAATTTTACAGCCTTCACAAAAAAGTTCTTATAGCCTTTCTGGCACTGTCTCTGTTTCCTCTGGGGGTTCTGGGCTTTTATGCCGCACGGAACCTCAGCGCAGTTGAGCAGTATCTGCGCAAAAGCGCTTCCTCCGCACTGGAGGCGCAGGCAACACGCTCCCTTGTTCTCAGCGCGCAGACAGTCGCAGACACAGTATCAATCTTTTTAAGAAGCGTGGAGAACGACCTGAACAGCTTTGTGCTGCTGGAACCGAAAGAAGCCGAGTACAGGGACTTCTACGACAGGCACAGAGGCACGGTCCGTATCTGGGACAACGGCAGTGAAAAGCTGCATGATCTTCCTCTTTACAGCGAGCTTGCATTCATAAGCCCGGACGGCACGGAGATGATCAGGCTTATAGACGGCGTTCCCGCGTATGACCGCAGAAATGTTGCCGCACCCGGAGGAACCACGTACAAATCCGAAGACTATTTTGCCCGTACCCTTGAGCTTCCGGACGGAGAGGTTTACGTTTCGAGGGTAAGCGGCTGGTTTATCCATAAAAACGAAGTTGAAAAAAACGGGGCCGATACCGCGTATGAGGGAGTTATCCGTTTTGCCAGAGCAGTTTATGATGAAAGCGGCAGCTTAAAGGGAGTGGCTGTTATTTCTTTGGATCACATGCACCTTATGGAGTTTACACGTCACATCTCCCCGGACGGAAAGGACAGCAGCAGGAAGGCATCCTATGAAAGTGCCGACTACTCTTTCATGTTTGATGATGAAGGGTGGATAATAACTCACCCTAAGCAGTGGGACATACGCGGCTACAATACTGACGGCACGCTGACGGGAACAAGGGGTGAGTATAACGCTGCGAGGCTTCAGGCAGGGGATATTCCTTTTAATCTGTTTAAGACCGGCTTCATACATGAAAACTACCCTGCTGCCGCAGCGGATGTACTGAAAGGGGGCAAAGGGGTGGTGGACGTAACCAACGTGGGCGGCTCAAGGAAGATTATGGCCTACGCCCCCATACGCTATTCCTCCGGGGTGTACTCGGCGCACGGAGTGTTCGGCGGGGTGACTATAGGCGCTGAGATAAGCCGGTTTCATATGCCCGCTGTGAAGATTTCCGATGTGATCAGGGGCGAGCTTGATAAGTTTGTCAGCAGCATGGCCATATTTATTTCCATTATGGCGGTGGCGGTTCTGGCCGTGGCTTACAGGCTTTCATGGAGCATAACCAACCCCATAGAGAGGCTGAATCTGGCTATAAAAAGCGTCACCAGAGACGGCGCAGTGCCTAATGTGGATGTTTCCGGCGGCGATGAGGTGGCTCAGCTCACCAGATCATTCAACGACATGGCGCGTGAGCTTGAGAACAGGCGGGTGAGTCTTATGGAGTCCATGCAGAAGCTTGAGGCATCCAGAGAGGCTGTCATCCTTGAACAGAACTTCAAAACCACTGTGTTTGAAAATATAGAAACAGGCATCCTCACTCTTGATAAGGACAACCGCATAACATTCATAAACAAACCCGCCATGACGATTCTCCGGCTGGCAAAGACGGCAGAGGGGGGACTTCTGGAAGATGCGCTGGAGCATAAGCCGGAGGTAATAAGTGTAATAAAGGAATTTCAGTCAGAGGGGCGCACAAAACGCTGGAGCCGCTATATTGACTCAGAGGACGGCGGACGGAACATGCACCTGAGGATAGCCGGTCTGCCCATGGTGATGGAGCATGCGGACGGAAACATAATCACCGTGGAGGATCTTACCGAAAGAGTGGGGCTGCGCAAACAGATGGCCAGAATGGACAGGTTCGCCTCAATGGGCAGGCTCTCCGCCGGGCTGGCGCATGAGATACGCAACCCGCTCACCGGGATAAGCCTCATGCTGGATGACCTGCATGACAGGCTCCTGAAAAACGATGCTGACAGACAGCTTATACAGCGTTCACTGAAAGAGATAGAAAGGCTTGAGGGGCTTGTGGACGGGCTTCTTAATTTTGCATCCGCTGTTCCGCCCAAGCTGCGCATGGCAAACATAGCAGACATACTTTCGGACACGCTCTTCTTTGTTAAAAAGCAGTGTGAGAGACAGAGGATTGTTCTGGAAACAGATGTGGAGCCTGAACTGCCCATGATAAGCCTTGACCCTGACAAAATTAAGCAGGCATTCCTGAACCTACTTACAAATGCTCTGGATGCCATAAAGAACGGCGGCAGTCTGCGCATATCCGCCAAGCGCGCCGAAGGCGGCATAGAGCTTATATTCAGCGATACCGGCATGGGTATAAGCCCGGAAGATCTGCCCAATATCTTTGAACCCTTCTACACCACAAAGGCGGAGGGTACTGGTCTGGGACTTGCTATTACTCACAACATAGTCTCAGAGCACGGCGGCAAGATTGAGGCGGAGAGCAGGCAGGGTACGGGGAGCAGATTCATACTGTTTTTTCCTTTTGAGGGAAATCTTAAGTAAAAGAATATATATATGGCGTAATTTCCCGCTCTGCTGTATATAACTGCACTTCGCAGCCCCGGCAGGCGGCGGGAGAGGCATGGATATATGGAAAAGATACTGATTGTGGATGACGAGGTTTTCATCTGCGAAAACCTCCAGAGAGTTCTGAGTGCTGACGGGTACACCGTATTCATCACGCACAGCGGCGAGGATGCCCTTGATATAGTCGTTGAGGAGGAGATAGATCTTGTTCTGCTTGATCTCAACCTCGGCTCCACAAGCGGGCTGGACGTTCTTAAGGCTCTGAAAGACATAGACCCTGAGCTTCTTGTAATTATCATAACCGGATACGGAACAGTGGAAAGCGCCGTGGAATCCCTCAAAATGGGCGCTTATGACTATATAAAGAAACCTTTCAAGGCGGATGCTATACATCTTATTGTCCGTCTTGCCCTCGAAACTCAGGAGCTGAGGAGAGAGGTGCGCCATCTTAAAAGAGGGAGTGAGGCTCTTGCCTCTGCCATGCAGATTGTGGGCGCAAGCGAGGAGATGAAGCGGATCTACTCCCAGATTCAGGAAGTGGCAAAGCATGAGGCCGCCACGGTTCTCATCACCGGGGAATCGGGCACAGGCAAGGAGCTTGTGGCAAAGGCCATTCACAACCTTTCTCCCCGCAGCGCAAAGCCGTTTGTGGAAATAAACTGCGGTTCTCTCCCATACAACCTGCTTGAGTCAGAGCTTTTCGGCTACGAGAAGGGAGCCTTCACCGATGCGAAAACACGCAAGATAGGCCTTCTGGAAGAGGCTTCCGGCGGAACCCTTTTTCTGGATGAGATAGGTGAGATGGACATGAGCCTTCAGGTTAAGCTTCTCCGTGTGATTGAGGACAGAAAATTCCGCAGACTGGGCAACACCAGAAACATAGATATAGATGTGCGCATAATCGCAGCCACCAACAGAGACCTTAAAAGAGCCATAGATGAAAAGCAGTTCAGGGAAGACCTCTACTACAGGCTGAATGTCTTCCCTATCCGCCTGCCCGCCCTGAGGGAGCGTAAGGAGGATATTCCGAACCTTCTGGACTTTTTCATAAAGAAATTCAGCACGGATTTTAAAAAGAAGGTTAAGGACATAGCCCGCCCCGCCCTGAACCTGTTTATGGAGTATCCCTGGCCGGGCAACGTGCGTGAGCTTAAGAACGTTGTGGAGCGGATCTGCATAATGACAGATGCCGAGGTGATAACCGAGGATGTTCTCCCGCAGGAGATCAGAGGGAGCAAGGTGCGGCGTGAAGCGCCTTCGGGTGTGGAGGTTCCGGCGGAGGGGCTTGTGCTGGACGATGCTGTTTCCCGGTATGAGGAAAGCATAATAAGAAAGGCGCTGACTATGACCGACGGCAACGTGGCGCAGGCCTCAAAGCTTCTTGGAACTGCGAGGGGAACACTGCGTTATAAACTGGATAAATATAAAATTGAGCATAATGACCATTAAATAGTTATTTATATGTATATTCATGGTGAGGCTATACCTATATATATGTGTCAGATTTTACAACACTCTCCTGCGGGTGTTCTATTGCCCCTAAAAGGCGGAAATTTGCCACGGGGGTGCAAAAAAACCGAATCCTTTTTGCTGATATATATATATATGACATATGATGCTGTAGCCGATGGCAGTTTTCCGCCTTTTATTACGTCCATAATATGTCCGTATTCTATAACGAAATTATAACCCGCTGTATCTTTAAAATTCATTGAACCCTGTAATCAAAGGGGTTTTAGCGGGTGTTCATATTTTTTGTCAGAAAAAATACAGAAGCTGGTATGTGAGTTGCTTTTAATATGACAGGTTTTATAACTTTCATTTTAGGAGTGGCTTTTATGATGGCAGCATTCTGGAACAGACTCTGGGACATGCACGATGACACCAAGGCTCTCGTGCTGTACAGCCCCAAAGCAATGCTCAAAAAATTCGTCAACACGCACTTCTCGTCTGCAACCGAGAAGGAAGAAAAAAGTGTTGATCTCGCGGACGAAATGTCCGATGCCCCCGCGGAGCACGCGCGCAGGCTCAAGTCGGGCCCCGGCGGAATCGAAGAGGGGGAGCCGAGGGAATACTCATTAAGACAGAAAATCGGCCTGTTTCTCGGACCCGCACTGTTTTTCCTTATGCTTATTATACCCACACCCGCCGGAATGAGCCCCGAAGCTCAGAAAATGGCGGCAATCACTTTCCTTATGGCTACATGGTGGATGTGCGAATCTCTTCCCATCCCTGTAACAAGCCTTCTGCCCATACCTCTTTTCCCCATAATGGGGCTTATGTCCACGGGCAAGGCCACAGCGCCGTATGCAAATGACCTTATATATCTTTTCATGGGCGGCTTCATAATCGCGCTCTCCATGCAGAAGTGGAACCTCCACCGCAGAATCGCGATGAATATAGTTAAGGTCGTGGGTTTCTCGCCCAGCAGACTGATACTCGGCTTCATGGTTGCGACAGGTATTATTTCCGCTTTCGTTTCAAACACCGCAACCGCAGTTATGATGATGCCCATTGGCCTTGCCATCATTGCTCACGTTGTTGAGGAAGGAAAAAGGGAAGGGCTTGATAAAATAATAGATTTCTCTCCGGAGAAATTCGCCTTCGGTCTCAACCTCATGCTCGGTATTGCCTACGCTGCATCAATAGGCGGTATAGCAACCCTGATAGGCACGCCTCCCAACACTGTTCTTGCGGGCTATCTCTCAAAATCATTCGGTTATGAAATAACCTTCGCCAAATGGCTTGCTGTTGGCGTACCTCTTGTTTTGGTAACTCTTCCTCTCTGCTGGCTGTGGCTTATAAAAGTTGCTAACCCTATGAAACTTAAGAAGGTTCCCGGCGGCAAAGACCTTATAGAGGCTGAGCTTAAAAAAATGGGCAGGATGAGCGTTGGTGAACGCTGGACTCTTCTTGTCTTCTCGCTCACAGCCCTTGCATGGATATTCAGAGCGCAGCTAAGCTTCCTTTTCCCCGACCCCAAAATGGTTACGGATGCCGCAATCGGCATGGTAGGCGGATGCATACTCTTCCTTATACCCATTAATCTTAAAAGAAACGAATTTGTAATGGACTGGCACTGGGCGGCTAAAATGCCCTGGGGTGTTCTTATACTCTTCGGCGGCGGCCTCTGTCTTTCTGACGGTTTTAAAACAACGCAGCTTGCGGACTGGATAGGTCTTCAGGTCGGTCTTCTTGAGCATGCGCCCATCCTTGTGCTTATTATAGCCGTAACAACGCTCATAATATTCCTTACGGAGCTTACGTCAAACACAGCAACTGCGGCTATGGTTATGCCCATTCTTTCGGCTGTTGCGATCGGTCTCGGTCAGAACCCGCTTCTGCTGGTTGTTCCCGCTGCCATAGCAGCCTCATGCGCCTTCATGCTCCCTGTTGCCACACCGCCTAACGCAATTGTTTTCGGTTCAGGCTATGTGACGATTCCTCAGATGGCAAAAAGCGGCTTCGGGCTGAATATTCTCTGCATAGTTATCACAGTGGCAATAACTTACGCGCTTATCATCCCGTTATTCGGTGTTGAGATAGGTGTTCTTCCCGACTGGGCGGTTCTCACAGAAGCAGTAACAAAATAAGGCATCAACGGCAATAATATGCCGCATCACCTATCCCGGAGCCGTGCAGGGCTCCGGGAACCTTGTTTCAGGTGGCGGAAATCTGCACATGCGTAAAATAACAGACAAAAATGAGACGTAAAAGACACCTCGTTATAAAATACCGAGGGTTAAAATAGAACAAAAGACGTGTTTTAATGGTCAAAGCCTTAATTACATATTCATTTGTTGCTTTTTAAGTTAATATTTTATGCAGAATCGATATGGCTCTGTTCTATTTGTATTATCTGGCGAATTTCCGCCATTTTGCTTATTCGGTAAATATTCCTTTATTATCAATATTTAAATGTCTACAATTAATTTTATCTGGCGAATTTCCGCCGCAAATCTGCTTTTCAATATTGTCAAAAATTATAACGAGATTATAGTCTGTTATAAATTTAAATTTTTCTATCTCTTTTTTATAAGGTGTTTAGGGTTATTGCGGATAAAAATTAATAAGATTATCAAGGAATATGGTACGCTTGTTGCTTTTAAAGCGCCAGTTCATTAAGTTTTGTTTCAGGAGTGGTTTATGATGACAGCTATTTGGAGCAGGCTTTGGGACTGGCACGACGAGACAAAGGCACTCGTGCTTTATAGTCCCAAAGCATTACTCAGGAAATTCCACAACCAACACTTCTCATCCGCTGATGAGAGAGAGGAAAAAAGCATCGACCTCGCAGACGAGATGGAGCAGGCGCCCGCTGAGCATGTGCGCAGACTCCAGACAGGCCCTGACGGCGTGAAAGAGGATGAGCCCCGCGAATACACCAGACGCCAGTTCATCGGTCTGATTCTCGGCCCTGTTCTTTTTGTACTTATGCTTGTTGTCCCCGCACCCGCAGGTATGGAGCCCGCCGCACAGAAAATGGCAGCGGTTGCTTTCCTTATGGCATGCTGGTGGATGTGTGAGTCTATCCCGATTCCGGCCACAAGTCTTCTTCCTATACCCCTTTTTCCGGTACTCGGTCTCATGCCCACCGGCAAAGCGGCTGCACCCTATGCCAATGACCTGATCTATCTCTTCATGGGCGGTTTCATAATAGCGCTTGCTATGCAGAGGTGGAACCTTCACCGCAGAATAGCCATGAATATTGTAAAAGTTGTCGGCTTCTCGCCCAGCAGACTTATTTTCGGCTTCATGGCGGCCACTGCCGTTCTTTCCGCTTTCGTTTCCAACACAGCAACCGCAGTTATGATGATGCCCATCGGCCTTGCCATAATTTATCACGTTGTTGAGGAAGGAAAAAAAGAAGGTCTCGACAAGGTCATAGATTTCTCGCCCGAAAAGTTCGCCTTCGGCCTTAACCTCATGCTGGGTATCGCTTACGCCGCGTCAATCGGCGGTATCGCGACTCTTATAGGAACTCCGCCCAATACTGTTCTTGCCGGATATATGTCAAAAACATTCGGTTATGAAATAACTTTCGCAAAATGGCTTGCTGTAGGCGTGCCTCTTGTTATAGTGACACTTCCCCTTTGCTGGCTGTGGCTTATCAAGGTGGCAAACCCCATGAAGCTCAAAAAGGTTCCCGGCGGTAAAGAGCTTATCGAAGCGGAACTTAAAAGAATGGGCAGCATGAGTGCCGGGGAACGCTGGACTGCGCTTGTTTTCGGCCTTACAGCATTCGCATGGATATTCAGGGCAAAACTCGCTTTCCTTTTCCCCGATCCCAAAATGGTTACAGATGCTGCCATTGCAATGGTAGGAGGGCTTGTTCTCTTCCTTATCCCTATAAATATGAAGAAAAACGAATTTGTCATGGACTGGCACTGGGCTGCTAAAATGCCATGGGGAGTTCTCATACTCTTCGGCGGCGGTCTTGCGCTTTCCGATGGTTTTAAGACCACAAAGCTTGCAGACTGGATAGGTATGCAGGTCGGACTTCTTGAACACGCACCGATATTTGTATTGATAATTGCGGTCACAACACTTATTATCTTTCTTACAGAACTCACATCAAACACCGCTACAGCGGCAATGGTTATGCCCATTCTCGCGGCTGTTGCGGTAGGCTTGGGGCAGAACCCGCTTCTGCTCACCGTTCCCGCGGCTATTGCGGCTTCGTGCGCTTTCATGCTGCCAGTGGCTACACCCCCGAACGCCATAGTTTTCGGGTCGGGCTATGTCACCATTCCGCAGATGGTAAGAAGCGGCTTCGGGCTTAATGTGCTCGGCATAGTTATCACTGTCGCGGTAACTTACCTGATAGTTGTTCCCGCCTTCGGCGTGGAGTTCGGCATTGTTCCTGAGTGGGCAAAAGTTATTACCGGTAAATAATTAAGTGCGCAACGCCGGAAGCTTATTCATCCGGTTTTGACCTCTATTAAGAAAGGGCACCCTGAAGGGAGGGTGCCCTTTTTTAATGTGATGTGAAATATCAAGCGTCCTATAATTTGTCGATTATATTTTTCCGTTGCACATTAACGACATACGTTCATGTATGAGCTCGATTCTTAATTCAAGGAATTCATCGTATGCTAATTTCCTGTAATCATTGGCTTTGAGTATTGGTAGTAAGTTTGTTTTAAAAATATCTTCATACCGATCATCTAGTTGTTCTATTAAATTAGGTATATATTTATTTGGATCGTTATCGCGGATAAGATTATTTTCTGATGCTGAAAGCATACATATATTAGAAATAAGATTCATTTGACGATCATCTATACTAAGATTTTTAAGGTAAGCTTTCGGGTATATATGATGAAATTGCTTCTGATTAAAGACAGAGAGTGCATTAGTTACATCAATTTTGGCACCATTGGTAATGTTTTGGGGGTTTAATGATGCGAGTAACAGTATAAATGCTCTGGTGCGAGAAACGTTACTCCGAAATAAGACAGAAGCTAGCTCATCTTTGGAAGGAATATTAGCAAGTAAGCCAGGGACATCTTTACAGTTTACTATATACTCTTCAATACGTGTTAAGTCAGATGTTATCAAGGAATCAGCTGCACCTCTATAACGTTCAGCGAAAGCACTACTCCAAAACCATCTCTTAAGGCGAATATGTGCCTCTTGATCAAGCGTATTCTTTCTGGCATAAATAAAGCAAATTATTACCAAAATTGCTTCATAAGGTAAAAAAGCCCAGCTATAGATCTTAAATTCAGTTGTTAATAAATCTACCGTTTTTAATAATGCTTCTTTTGTGGTATCGACTAAGCTATTCATTTCTGCTCGTGACAACTTTCTTAATGATAGTATTGTATCTTTTTTTGTACTAGTATATTTTATAGCTGATAAGCATTTGAGAATAGTATCTCCGCTTATTTCTTCGTATCTTTTTGCTTCTAATGCTTCGGAAATAGCTTTAACCTCATCATTCAAGTTGAAAGTTTGCGTCCATGTCGCCGCAACCATCAAATCGTATGTTGACAATCTTGTTCCCGAACTATTAATTCTTTCGAAAATTGGGCAAACTTCTTCAACGGTTAACTCTTTGAGAATGACTACAGGTATTCGATAATTAGTTATTATATCAATCAATTTGTCAAGTCGCTCCTGAAAGACAGTTGCTTCAGGATGTTCTGATAAAGCTGTCCTAAAATTTAATAATTTTGTTGTGATAAAAATCCATCTTAATGGAAATAAATAATTTTCTTTTATATCTGTTTTTTTTGAAAATTCCTGTTTATTTAAATCAAAAACAACATTAAAACCGTCTTCTTCGTCAGGTGCTCCAAAACACGCATAAATTACAGTTAAACGTTGTTGTCCATCAAGTACATAGTTAGTCGGGCTCATATCATCTGCGTCCGGTAGTTTAAAGTCTCCAATATTTCTCTCAGTTGCAAGTTTTGATTTTGTTCTCCAAAGTAACAAACTCCCTACTGGATAGCTGCTTGAAATACTATCAAGTAAACGTATAGCCTGTTCCTCTTTCCAAACAAAAGGGCGCTGAAATTGTGGAACTTTAATTTCTCCCTTTTTTATCTCACTAATGAGATCTTTAATCAATGGTGTATCTGTTACTAAGCGGCTTGCAATATTTTGATTCAAGGTACTCCCCCCCTGATTTTGATAATTTTTCTATAGTTTAACATCAATTTTCATTTTGAAAAATAAAAAAGCAACTCCATCATTAACCATTGTGCAATCAGACAGAGGCTTATTTAAACACAACAAGCACACCAATCGAAAATATTACCTGCAAGCAGGAAGCTGAACGCAGGGTTAAATCAAAACTATTGACACCCGACACGTTGCAATATGCGTTTATATATGATAGTCAGCTTCAGGCATAAAGGATTAGAAAAATATTACAGCACAGGCAGCAAGTCCGGAATTGTTCCTCAGTATGAAAAAAGGCTGAGAGCTATTCTGGCCAGACTGGATGTTGCAGCATCGGCAGAAGATATGAACCTGCCGGGTCTTGCTTTACATAAGCTGTCAGGTAGCCTTGACGGGTTTATGTCTGTATCTGTTTTCGGTAATTGGCGAGTCATTTTCAGGCTGGAAGAAGGCAACGTCCTTGATGTTGATTACTTGGATTATCACTGAGAGGTGTAAAATGGCAATGTTTAATCCTCCTCATCCGGGAGAAACAATTAAAGAGCTATGTTTAGAACCGCTGGGGTTGTCCGTAACAAAAGCCGCAGAAGGGCTTGGAGTAACCAGAAAAGCTTTCTCTGAACTTATAAATGGAAAATCAGGGATTTCACCGCTTATGGCGATAAGACTTTCCAGAGCATTCGGCGGAACTCCTGAAAGCTGGCTCAAACAGCAGATGATGTATGATCTCTGGAAGGCAGAAAAGGAAGCTGACAAACTTGATGTAAAAGATTTTAAAAACGCTATTTAAAGTCAAACAAATTGCGGGAGAGTGAGGTATGTCGATATATTAATCAACTTTTTTATTGTCTTTTTTATCGTTAAGCCTATACTTCTATCATAAAGGAGCGATAATGAAGAAAGATAACTTTTCCGTAAAAGATATTATTGGCTCAATAGTACCTATCACACGCTTTAACCGTGGTGAAGCAGGCAAAATATTTGATGAAGTTAATGAGAGCGGGTTCAAGGTTGTTCTCAAAAATAATACTCCCGCTTGTGTTCTGGTTCAGCCTGAGCGCTATGAAGCAATGATGGAGGCTCTGGAGGACTACGCTTTATATTTTGAGGCTGAAAAAAGGATGAAAAATGCTTCTCAGAGCGGATTTATGTCCTCTGGCGATGTTCTTGCCAATCTGGGTATAAGTGAAGCTGACCTTGATGATATTGAGGTTGAGATTGACTGATGGCGTGGGTAGTTGAATACACAGGGGAAGCAGCACAGGATTTAAAAAATCTTGATAAAACTCAGCAAATACATGTTCTTAAAGCAGTGAAGAAGGTTTCGGCAAATCCTTTGCTCATTACCGAAGGCGGTTACGGTAAACCTTTGGGCAATAAGGTGTCTGGCAAGCTTGCGGGATATATGAAGATAAAGCTCTCAGCTCTGGGACTTAGAGTTGTTTACAGTATAGAAAGAAAAGAAGGTGTGATGAGGATTGTTATTATTTCTGTCAGGGATGATTCAGCCGTTTATAAAATGGCTCAGAAAAGAATAAAAGGTAAATAGGTTATTCATAATAAATATAAAAATAAAGCGGGCGACGGGGCTCGAACCCGCCACCTACAGCTTGGGAAGCTGTCGCTCTACCTGATGAGCTACGCCCGCATGTGTTATTGTTCTTTATACCTTATTTCAGAAAAAATCATCACAAAATTAAATAATTTTCAGAGAATATGAAATGATTTGCAAGCGCAACGCGGCAGTGATATAAGCGGATATGAAAACTTACAAAATCAGTCTCATTCTGCCTTCCGGCGAAATTTCCTTAAAAGTATGAAACAGGCATTCATAGCACTCCATCTTTCCATATTCATAGCGGGTTTCACGGGACTTTTCGGCCGTCTCATCACTCTGGATGCGGGTGCGCTGGTGTGGTGGCGTGTGTTTGTTGCCGCACTTTGCTTCTGGCTTATACTGAAATTCAGCGGGAAATTCCGCCTCTACAGTGCAGAGGAGATTATACAGGCAGCCGGCGTTGGCGCTGTGCTGTGTCTGCACTGGATTTTGTTTTACGGAAGCATAAAGGCATCAAACGTTAGTGTCGGTGTGGTCTGCTTTTCTCTGACAGGATTCTTCACCGCCCTTCTGGAGCCGCTTATGCTCCGAATCCGTTTCAACTTCAAAGAGCTTTTCTACGGCTTCTTTTCCGTGGCGGGCATACTGCTTATATTCCATTTTGACAGCCGCTACAGGCTTGGCATAGGGCTCGGCATAGTCTCCTCCCTTGCGTGTGCGCTGGCGATTACCATGAACAAGCTTGTCATCCCAAAGTTTTCGTATATTCCGCTGCTCACTTTTTATGAGATAGCAGGAGGGCTTATTTTCCTTTCCGCCCTTGCCCCTGTGTATCTCTATTTCTTCGGCGCAGGAGCAGTGATTCCCGATGCACGGAACCTGTTTTTTATTATCATCCTTGCGGTTTTCTGCACAATAGGGCTGCAGCTTCTGCAAATTTATGCCCTCAAGAGGATCTCGGCTTTCACCGTGAATCTGTCATATAACCTTGAGCCTATCTATACGATTATTCTGGCGGCAGTGATTTTCAGGGAGATGAGCGAGGTCAACGCATCATTCTTCGCTGGTCTGGGTATCATTATTCTCTCTGTTCTGCTCCAGATGCGGGATGTGGTGAGGAAGGCGAAGTAAACAGAGGCGGCTTCGTCTGCCGCCTTTACTTACCATTAATGTATAAAAGGAACGCTGAGTCTTGAAAGGGCGATGGTTTTCATTATTACATAAATCTCCATCCCTGCCCTTATGCCGAGTTCCGAAGCGGCAGAGCGTGTTATTGTGGCGTAGACCGGAAGTCCGACATCCACAGTGACGGCAACCGCACCATCATCACTCCTGTCCATGGCTGTTACAGTGCCTTTCATTATGTTTCTGGCGCTTAACCCTGTTGGCTTATTCAGTGCAAGGGTCACATCATCGGAATGCACAGCGACACGAAGCTCAGTTCCTGTTGCGTGTTTTGAAGTGGGGATGCCAAGCTTTCCGTTTTCGAATGTAATGATTGAGGGCTCGCTTTCCGAAACGGCATAAGCCCGCAGAACACTTACCCGTCCGCTGAGGCTGAGTATCTCCCTGTTTGCCGGACGTGACACAACATCCTCCACAGAGCCCGAATCAGTGCATTTTCCGTTATTCATCAGCACCACATTATCGCACAGGCTGAAAAGCTCATCTATAGAGTGAGTTACATAAAGCACAGGAAGCTTGAAGGTCTGCACCATTTTGCCGATGAAGGGGATAAGCTCCTCCTTCCTGTTGGAATCAAGGGCGGAAAGCGGTTCGTCCATAAGGAGAAAGTCGGGCGAGGAGAGCAGGGCGCGCCCGATAGCCACCCTTTGCTTTTCACCGCCGGAGAGCCTGTGCGGTCTGCGTTTCAGCAGTTCGCCTATCCCAAGAAGCTCCACAACATCATCAAACTTCGCCTTGTGTCCGTTCTCTGTGCTTCTCTTCATTCCGTAGCGGAGGTTGGCCTCCACTGTCATATGAGGGAAAAGTCTGCCGTCCTGAAAGATGTAGCCGGAACTGCGGGAGGGCGCAGGGAGGTTGATTTTATTTCTGCTGTCATAAAGAACTTTGCCGCCGACGGATACATATCCCTCATCAGGTTTAACAAGCCCCGCAGCAATGTTGATTATGCTGGTTTTGCCGGAGCCTGAGCGCCCGAAGAGCCCTGTCACCATTCCTTCTGTTGTTTTGAATGAAACATCCAGAGTGAAAGCCGGATAGTGCTTTAATGCCCTGAACTCAAGCATTGGCTGCTCCCCTGAGTTTAAGCGCGGCTCTTCTGGAAAGGTATTCGGACGCGGCTATAGCGGCTACGGAAAGCCCTATTGATATTATACAGAGCCGGAGCGCCGCAGCCTCAGTACCCGGAGTCTGGGTAAGGTTATACAGTGCCACGGGGAGGGTTCTTGTCTCGCCGGGGATATTGGAAACGAAGGTTATCGTGGCTCCGAACTCACCTAAACTTCTGGCGAATGCGAGGACTGTTCCCGTTATAATACCCGGAACTGAAAGGGGAAGGGTGACTGTGAAGAATACCCGCCATCTTTTTGCGCCGAGTGTTTTTGCCGCCTCCTCAAGCCCTCTGTCTATGCCCTCTATGGAAAGCCGGACGCTGCGCACCAGAAGAGGCATGGACATCACAACTGAGGCAACTACCGCACCCCTCCATGAGAAGGCTATGCCCACACCGAAGATGCTGTTGAGCAGCTTGCCCATGGGGGCATTGTCATTAAAGGTTATGAGGAGCAGGTAGCCCGTAACAACGGGAGGGATAACGAGGGGCACATGGAGCAGTCCGTCCAGAAGCAGCTTGCCCGGAAAGTTCTTGCGCGCCAGAACATAAGCGGCGGCAATGCCGGGGATCAGCCCGGCAAGCACCGCCCAGAGAGAAGTTTTCATACTGAGATAAATCGCCTCAATCTCTATCGGCGAGAGGTTAAACATGCTTACTTCACCACAATAAATCCGTATTTCAGAAAAACTCCAGAAGCATAGTCTGTTTTAAGGAAATTGTAAAATGCTTCCGTTTCGGGAGTGCGTTTTCCTTTTACTATGCCCATGGGATATATTATTTTCCCTGTGAGAGAATCATCCACAAGAGAAATAACCTTTACCTTGTTGCTGACTGCGGCATCAGAGAAGTAAACAAAGCCGTAAGGGACGGCGCGTTCGACCATGGCGAGAGTCGATCTTACGTCCTGCATTCTGACTGCCTGAGATTCAAGATCCTTCCAGATTCCCCAGCCTTCCATTGCCTTCTGAGTGTATTTCCCGGCGGGAACGTGCTCAGGGTCGCCCATAGCGAACTTGCCGCTGCCGATGAGTTTTTTCACTGTGGCTCCGTCAAGGCCTGATATTTTCTCTGTTTTGGAGGAGACAGGGGCGATAAAAGCGAGCTTGTTAGCGAGGTAGGGCACATTTGTTCCTGCCTCAATTTTGTCCTTTTCAAGCAGATAATCCATCCAGCTCATGTTAGCTGATATGAAAATATCTGCGGGAGCGCCGTTTTCTATCTGTTTTGCAAGGGGGCCGGAGGATGCGTAGGAAGCTATGACATTAACGCCCTTTTCCTTTTTGTAAGCGGCGATAATTTCATCCATCGCGTTTGTTACGGAAGCCGCGCCGAAGACAGTGACATCTTTGGCGAAGGCTGAAACACTGATAAGCAGGCATAATGCGATAAGGAGTATTCTCATAAATTTTACCTCTTTGAAATCGTTATGTAGGAATGTATATAGCGAGTGAAGGGTTAAGTCAATGCTTTTGATTTGCCTTTCTTATATCGAGTGTAAAAAAATGTAATAGGCATTGAAAATATGGAAACATATGTGCATAGTTATAAATTCGCATAGGTGATTGAATGAGAGTAATGATTGATATTAACAGACATAAAGGACTTTACATAATTTTTCTGGCGATGATAGGAGCCACCCCGCCCCTTGCCACTGATATGTATCTGGCGGCGATTCCCATCATAGCCAGAGAGTGGAACGTGGGGGAGCATCTGGTGAACCTTTCCCTTGTGCTGTGGTTTGCCAGTTTCAGTTCGTCGCTCCTTTTTTACGGCCCGCTTTCGGATAAATTCGGCAGACGGCCTGTGCTTCTCGGCGGTTTGTTTATGTTCGTTCTCTCCTCCGTATTATGCACATTAAGCGCAAATGTATGGCAGCTTATACTTTTCCGCATTTTACAGGGTGCAGGCGCAGCCGCTCCTTCTGCCATGGTTATGGCAATATGCAGGGATAAATACGAGGGGGAGGAGCGCCGGAAGGCGTTTGCATATCTCGGCACTGTTCTGGCTGTCGCGCCTATGGTGGCGCCTATGATCGGGGCTTTTCTTCTCAGTCTGGGTTCGTGGAGATATATTTTTCTCACACAGGCCTCAATGGTGGCATGCACATTTGCTGTTTCGTTCCTGTTTCAGGAAACTATTCAGGAGCGGTTAAGCGGAGAGTGGTACAGGGTGTTTTTCAGATACCGCAATGTTTTCTCCAACTGGAAGTTTATGCGCACCAACCTTACTTTAGGTATTTCGGCGGGGCCGCTTTATGCGTTCATTGCCTTTTCACCCATATACTACATAGGCATAAACGGCTTTTCAGAATCAAAGTTCAGCTTCCTCTTCGCGTTTAACGCATTCGGGGCTATGTTCGGCGCGTTTGTGTGCTCAAGGATGCTGAAATACTTTAAGCCGAATACGCTCATCACTTTCTGCCTCGGCGGTGCTGTATTTGCCGCAGGCGGGCTGTGGATGCTGAGCTTTTCCGCGTGGTACTTCTTCACCTGCTTCACGTTCCTTACCACATTCTTCATCTGCATGAACAGACCCCTGAGCAACAATCTCATAGTCGAGCAGGTGAACACGGATATAGGTTCCGCCTCGTCATTCATGGTTTTCACACAGCTTATGTTCGGCGCATTGTGCATGTTCATAGTTTCAGGCACACATGCCCACAGGCTTGCGGTGTTTAACCTGCTGTTTGCCTCTGTTGCGGTGTTTGTGATGATAAACTGGATTTTCTTAAGAAAACGTCTGTCCTGAAAGGTTTAATCAGCTTTCAAATTCGGCTGTTATTCTTTTTTCCTCCTCAGGAGTGAGGAGGATCGGCGGCATGAGTGAATCCGGCTTTATTTTTCTGGGATTTTTAATCCATTTAATCAGTATTTCCCTGTTCCATCTTCCGCCTTCCATCTTTACGGTATCAGCGGGGTAATATTCGCTGAACAGTCCGGAAAGGTTCGGTGCGGTGTTCCCATGCCCTGTTCCGCCTTTTTTGCGGGTAAGCAGCCTGTGGCATCCGCCGCATTTTCCATCAAAAGCGCTCTTTTTGCCCTGAGTTATGAAGACAACATAAGGGGCTGTTCCCGAAACCTTTTTTGCGCTTCCCCCCGCATTAAGGATATACCTGACGGAATCTTCGGCAGTCTTGTCATTCATACGGAAATCAGGCATGTAGTCCGTTGGTTTCATCAGCTTGTCTTTCAGTGTTTCTGCGGTTTTGCGTCTGCTTTCGGTATCAAGGTCAGGGGCTATGTCATTACCCTTGCCCCCTGTGACGTGACACCTTCTGCAATGGGCGTTTTCTATGGTTTTTCCGCCGCCGGAGACAGCCTGACGGTTTATGATGAAGTCAGCGTATTTCTTTGTTATCAGCCCGCTGTGGGCTATGTTTTTCCGGCTTGTTTCACTGTTTCCCCTGTGGCAGACAGTGCATGAGCCTGTTTTCTCATAATGGGGCTTGTGGCATTTCACGCACATGGACGCAAAGGCGGGAAAAGCAGGAAGGCTGAGAAAAATCAGAAGTAAAAGGGCACGAGCGACCAATTCTCACCTCTGAAAAACATTGCAACTGCCGTGAGCACAAGAACAGCCGAACACAGAAACAGCGTGATCCCCCAGACGGGAGCATCTTTTTTCGCAAACCAGACGGCTGTTTCCGGCTGATATTTCCTGCGGAAATCAGGCAGAAAGAAATACAGGATAAACAGCACCGCAAAAGGGTTGAACAGCCATGCCTTCCAGCTTACTATCTCCTGAATCCACAGCAGGAACCATGCGCTTTTTGCAGGGTTCGGGGGGAGCGCTGGATCTGCCGGTTCCTCAAGGGGAGCGCCGGAAACAACTGCCAGCACAGCGGGGAGCGCCACTGCCGCAGCCGCAATAACCCATGTGAGGTTAAAGAGATAGGGCTCGCTCTTTGTTTTTGTTCTGTCATCCTTCGGGTGCAGGCCGCCGTCCCTGCGGACATTGTAAAGATGGGCGGATATGAGAAACACGCACAGAAGCGGGATGAGGGCTATGTGCATGGCGAAAAACCTTATAAGTGAGAGCCTGCCGCCTACATCGTCCGGCGTGAGCAGTCTGCGGATGAAATCACCGAAGGGGAGGACGTTTACAAGCTCCATCCCTGTTTTGGTGGCCCAGTATGAAAGCTGATCCATAGGGAGAAGAACCCCTGTGTAGGCCTCAAAAACCAGAAGACCGAAGAGGATATAGCCCAGCTTCCAGTTGGAAGGCCTGACAGCGTAAGTTCCGGTGAATATGGTGCGCACCATGTGCAGGGCAAGGGCAATGAGCAGTATGTGTGAGCTCCACAGATGCATTGCGCGGATGAAGCGCCCGCCGAAGACCTTCTCCTCAAGGTGGATGATTGATAAATATGCGGCGGAGCTTTCCGGTGAGTAATAGAAGAGAAGAAGAATTCCCGTTACGCACAGGCTGAGAAAGAGAGCGGTTATCAGCCCGCCCATAAAGAGAGTTCCGTTTACTGCCGCTTTGCTGAATGTTTTGGGATATAGATGAACAAGATAGCGCTTTATCACGCGTTCACCTGTCTGAATACGGTTATCATGCCGTCTGCGGTTTCTGTTCTGTATGTGTCAAGTCTGCGTTCAGCCGGGCCTTTTATCACTGTTCCGTCAAGGGCGAATATGCTTCCGTGGCATGGGCAGGCGAACCTGTCGCCGTCGAGGGCTATTGTGCAGCCCAGATGGGTGCATACCAGTGACATTGCGCTCACAGCGCCGTCCATCCGCATCACGGCTATATTTTTATCGGGAAAGATAACCGCTCCCCCTTCGGGTATGTCGGCTTCCTGAGCCTGAACCAGTATTTCGCCGCCTGAACTCGCAGGGGTGAGGAATCTGTAAATAAACCAGAGGGAAAAGGCGGAAGCGGCCAGTGCCGCAAGCCTGCCCAGAAATCCTCTTCTGGAGATGCTTTTTTGCTCTGTCATTCAAGTTATCCCGAATAAAACGATGCCGCAGGCGGGGGTTAACCGCCCGCGGCTTTTAAGGTTTCAGTAATGAATCATAATATAGTCGGTAAATTTCTGTGTGTAAACACCTGCGTGGAGTATGAGATGACGCAGAAAGTAACCGCCGGCGAGTACAAGCAGCTCAAAGAAAACAAGCTTGCCGCCGCTGATGTGGAGTTTGCCCGCCTCAACAAAGGCAAAGACAAAAGCCGGAACCACAAGCCCAAGAAGCACAAGGAACACCCAGAACTCAACCGCGAATTCTCCGGTGAGGAGCGCAAGGGCTGAAAACCTCATTTCAGGCACACCCTGAAGAGCTATGAGCATCATGCCTATGAGCAGCAGGATTTCAAGCATTATCAGGTAGAAGTGAGTGGTTTCTATTTTCGCCAGATGAGCCTCCTCCTTGAAGAAGAGCTCCTTCACCACCATCGCACCTGAAATTCCCGTGGATGAGGCGGATATGATGAAGAGTATGGGCAGGGCTGTCTGGTGCCAGAAGGGGATTGCCTTAAGCACGCCGAGGAGAACCGCCGTGTAGCCCGCGGTGAGTATGCCTGTGATGATCAGCGCCCAGTTCATGAAGCCGCTTGCGGCGAGGGATCTGAATATTTTCAGGAATCCCGCTTTTTTGATGAACCAGTCGAGTATGCCGAGGTTATAAGCACCGTAGATCAGCGAAAGTATTGTGAAGATAGTAAGTATAAGCGTACCCCACATGATCGCAGATGTTGGGTTTACAAACAGCAGCGCAAGGAGCCACGGCTTGTACATTCCCTGACCGAGGTCGATGTAAAGGAAGAATATACCTATGGAAACAAGGGGCATGCCTATCACGCTTGCCGCTTTTATGAATGATATATATTTCTGTCTGTCGTACATATCCGCGAGGGAGGCGACAACTATGGAGCCCGCACCCACACCCGCGAGGAACAGATAAACCGCTATGTACCAATGGAAGCCTGTCTGAAATTCCATTTTGTCCTCCTACTTCTGGATGTAATAAATGTTAGGCTCAGTGCCCAGATCCTTGCGGAGGGTCCAGACTCTGTACCTGTTGTCTGCGGCGTTTTTAAGCGCCTTTGAGATCTCGCTTTCGGGATCGTTCACATCGCCGAAAACCCTTGCCCTGCCGGGGCATGTTGTTACGCATGCGGGCATGAGGCCGTCGTATATTCTCGGCAGACAGAAGGTGCACTTGTCCGCAACGCCAAGTTCGTTATTGAAGAACCTTGCGTTGTAGGGGCAGGAGGGGATGCAGTAGCGGCAGCCGACGCACTTGCGGTTGTCAATATCCACAACTCCGTCCTCTCTTTTGTGGCTTGCCTTTGTGGGGCAGACCGTCACACAGGGGGCATGGTCGCAGTGGTTGCACTGATGGGGAAGAAAGTGCATGCTGAGCCTTTCTGTCACTGCCGGGGCTATGCCTGTGTCTATATGCGTGCGGAAATCGTTTTCCGGAACCTGCCATTCCGCCTTGCATGCCACCATGCATGCTTTGCAGTCCACGCATCTGTCCACTATGTATGCCATTGCGAATTTTTTTGTTTTATCTGCTGTGCTCATCTCAGATTCCTCCCTAAGCGATCTCAATTTTCACGAAGCCGTTGTGAAAGCCTGCGGCGCCGCTTATGGGGTCTGTGAGGTCGGAGGTGAAGTCCGATGTTCTGGCTCCCTTGCCGACTATCCTTGTGAGCCCTTTTGATTCATGACCGAAGCCGTAGGGGAGGAATACCGCCTGAGGATGGATGTAGTCCACAACCCTCGCTGTACAGGGGTTGCTTTTGAATCCTTCCTTAACAAGGCGTACCTGCATTCCGTCTTTTATTCCAAGCGCCTTAGCCCTTTCGGTGTGAATCCACAGGGGCACTTCGGACTTGTGCAGGGCAAGGAGCCATGCGTTGTTCTGCGTGCGTGCGTGGGTGTGGAAGCTTATTCTGCCGAAAAGCAGCCTGAACTCGCCTTCCGCCGGAACGGGGTTTTCCTCGTATGAGGGCATGGGAGGATATGAAAAATGCTCGGCAAGGTTGCTGTAAAACTCGGCCTTGCCTGAGGGGGTTCTGAAAGAGGGTTCCTCTTCGTAATCCTCCACAGGGTAGGGGGAGCTTTCGTTGCCTATGAATACGCCGTTTTTCTTCATATATTCCTCGTCAACGCCGAGGGATTCGAATGCCAGCCTGTTGTACTCGCTTATGTCCATGAACCTGTTTTCATAGCCCATGGCCTCAAGGAGTCTGTTTACCATATCCCAGCTTCCGAGAGTTTCAAAAACTGGATCAACGGCTTTTTCCCTGTACTGCACAAAACCTGCTCTGCGTCCTGTGGTGATCACAGGCTCAGTGCGCTCAAGGTAGGTGGATTCGGGAAGAATAACGTCGGAGTACCATGCGGTGTCCGTCATGTAGATTTCGCATGTTACTATCAGTTCAGTGTTTTCTATAGCTTTTCTGACAGTGTCTGTATTCCCGTGGTGGTGCAGCGGGTTGCAGCCGTATATAAACATCCCTTTGAGCGGGGACGACTGTTCGGCTATAGCCTTGATTGTTCCGTTGGAAAAGCCGAGGTTCTTGGGCCCAAGGGGAAATTCCTCACTGCCTGAGCCGTCTGCCCTTTCCGCATGGGATTTGTCATACTCGATCATTGCCGGCGCATCGTACTTGAAGCCTATTGTACGGTACAGACCGCCTCTGACCTCCCAGTTGCCCAGAAGCATGTTAAGACATGCCACAATTCTGGTGAACTGAGTGTCGTTGCCGTATCTGGTGAGCCTTCTGCCCGGATGCACGTAACAGCGCGGAGCTGCCTTGCAGAGCTTTTCCGCAGCCTTTATGATCTCTTCCTGCGGGATTTCAGTTATCTCTGAAGCCCACTCAACAGTGTAGCCAGCCACGTGCTCCTTGAACTGGTCAAAGCCGTAGGTGTAGTTTTCCACAAAGTCTTTACTGTAGATCTCTTTTTCTATTATGTAGTTAATCATGCCGAGGAGCAGAGCGGAGTCTGTTCCGGGTTTTATCATCATGTACTGGTTGGCCTTCGCCGCTGTTTTTGTGAAGCGGGGGTCAACATAGATAACGTGTGCGCCCTTTGCCACGCCTTCCACGAAGTCCTGCATTTCGCCCACGTGGAGAGCCTCGGCAATGTTCCTGCCCAGAAGCATGATGCATTTTGAGTTCTGGGAGTCCACAGGTTCCTTGCCGCCCACAGGCTTTCCGAAGGAGAGAGCCCAGCCGATGTCACGGCTTCCGGTACACTGTGAGTATGAGGGTACGCATATGTTGGGTGAACCCATTATTTCCATCATCTGGATGAACGGGTCCTGTCCTGAGCCGTGGCAGAAAAGGCTGAAAGTTTCGGGGCCGTATTTCTCCTTAAGCTCGTTGGTTTTCTGCGCAACATATGTGATTGCTTCTTCCCATGTTGCCTTTCTGAATTTGCCTGAGCCTCTTTCACCGTCTCTTATAAGAGGTGTTTTCAGCCTGTCGGGGTCATAAAGCTGGAACACGCCTGCGTTCCCTTTTGCACAAAGTTTGCCGAAGTTGCTGGGGCAGTCCGGCTGTCCTTCAAGTTTTCTCACTTTTCCGTTGACCACTTTTGCGGTGAGACCGCACTTCCAGAAGCACATTTCGCACCAGTTCTGGGCATATGTCACTCCCTGCTGGGGTTCTGCAACGGCTGATGAGCTGCCGGTAAGCAGACGGAAAGATGACATGGACGCCAATGCTGCGCCCACTGAGGCCGTTCCCTGAATAAAACGTCTCCGGGAGATTCTGCATTTTGTCATGGATTCCCTCGTTTTGAAGTTTATATGCGGATTAGCGCATATTTGAACTGTAAATAAACATTAAAGGTAGATTAGTTCCGTGAGTAAAAAGTGTCAATAAAAAGTGACAAATAAATCACTATTATCCCGTTTGATAAGTAAAATTGAATGTCTCAATCAGTTATTCCTATATTTCTATTTATAACAAAGTGATTGACTCTCTAATATATATAATATATAGAGATTACATGGCATTACGAGACCTTAACGAAAAAGAATTAGACGAAGTACTGGGGCTGTTCAAGGCGCTTGCAAACCCTGTGCGTCTGCGCATTGCAAAGATGGTCTGCGAAAGACCCCGCTACGGCTATGAGATCGAAGAAGCCTTCGACTGCGAAAGAACCAACATTACAAAGCACGTTAATCTGATGAAGGATGCCGGCTTGCTGAAAGCCTACAAGGAAGGAAGAAAAACACTTTTCGTTCTTCAGACCGGTTACATCAAGAGCAGTTTGCTTGGGTGCATCGAGCACGACAAGCTGATTGAAAACTCAAGGGCTTAGTGATTATTTAGGTATTTTGCTGTTTCAGGCATTTGTTTTTCTTATAGCGCAGCCGCTATTCATGTAGTGAAAGAATACCCGGAATCATTATCACCTCTGCTTATCAGCCTAATCCAGCTTCAATATGCGTTTTCCGATACAAATAATCAAAAAAAACCTATCTGAATTTACTCTTTTGTCTTCGCTTTATTTTATCTGTTGTATCAGTTTAATACGAAAATGAGTGACAAATAAATCACACATCGCCTTGACGCTTTTCCGGTATGTTCGGTATACTGACGTATGTTTATTTGGAGGTGTATCATGAAAAAGGTTCTGATTATCGCAGGAGCTCTCACAGCAATGCTTCTGAGCTTCAGCGCGAATGCCGCTGCGCCGGAAAATCTTGCCAAAATCCGTGATGCGAAACTGGCGGAAGCCAGAAAAGCAATCAAGGAAGTTTCCCCTGCTGAGGTGGCTGAAATGGCCTCAAAAGAAGGGCGGTTTATCATGCTGGACATAAGAGAGGCCGATGAACAGGGAATGGTTATCGATGCTGGAACACTCAAAAAAATTCCCAGAGGGCTTCTTGAGTGGGTAGCAGCCGGTCAGCTTGATGCTGATGACAAAATTGTGGTCTACTGCAAAACAGGCGCAAGAGGCGCTTTTGCGACTCAGCTTCTGAATGAACTGGGCTACAAAAACGCAGTAAATATGAAAGGCGGGATAGTGGGCTGGCTTGAAGCCGGGTATGGCGTTCAGACATACATCGGTGAGATAAAGCCTTCCGGCTACAAGTTTTCTAACTGATATTCATGAGGCGGCCGGGTTCCGGCTGCCTCTGCTTCATTAATATGCTTATATGTGATATTTTAATAACTTATTTCTCTGCTATGTTTTTATTACAGCTTTCTTCCTTTTTTTGGCCGATTGTTCATTTGTCTATTGGTATTAATAATTAACTATTGAATAGCTATGAATTGTCCCTGAAATGCCGCGGATTGGAAAGGAGCAGATTTTTTGAAGCGGGTTTAATCTGAAATTAAATAAAACCGCTGTTCCGGGAAATGCCGGACTTTATTTTATTGCATCGGAACTTAATACCGTGATAATCATCATATATGATTACGGAGGCCGTGCAATGATCGAACTGCTGAGAAAAAGAAGAAGCGTAAGGAAATATACTGATAAACCAGTGGAAAACGAGAAGAGAGCAATACTTTCGGAAGCCCTTCTGCGCTCCCCCAGTTCGAGGGGAAAAAATCCGTGGGAATTTATTCTTGTTGATGACAGGGAGACGGTTGCGAAGCTTTCCGAAGCTAAAAAGCACGGCTCATCCTTCGCCAGGGGCGCTGCCATTGTTTATGTTATCATCGGCGACAGGGACGTGAGCGATATGTGTGTGGAGGACTGCTCCATAGCCGCAGCCACCCTGCACTACACTGCGGCCTCACTCGGTCTCGGAAGCTGCTGGATTCAGCTCAGGGAGAGGGAAAAGGACGACAGAACAAAGTCAGAGGACTACGTGCGCAGGCTGCTGGGTATTCCGGACAGCTACCTTGTGCTTGCCATGGTGGCAATAGGTCATCCTGCGGAAGCACCTGAGCCTCACCCCGATAATTATCTCCAGAAAAACAAGATACGCCTGAACAGGTTTTAACGGAGCGAAGAATGTCGCTTTGCTCCTAACAGTGACTCTTATAGCGGTCATTGCGAACTTAAGTGAAGCAATCTCAGTTGCAAGTCAGCCTTGGGTACGGCGGGGCAGAGGATGCCCCGTCTCAGTGTGCTTACTGCTTTTTGCGCAGTTCCGTGACGGATTCCCCGCCCACTCCCCAGTTGTCTGTTTCAACCTCGTCTATGATAACGAAAGTTGTTTTAGGGTTTTTGCCCAGAACGTCCACAAGCAGATCCGTAACGCCTTTGATGAGTTTTTCCTTCTGTTCCTTGGTTGCGCCTTCTCTGGTGATTCTGATATTTACGAACGGCATTTGTTCCTCCTTATATATGCTGCTCCGGCGAGTGCGGTGAGCAGTGCCCCCGCCGCTACATTGGCTGATGAGAAAATCATGGGCGCAGCAAAGCTGCCGGATCTGTAAGCCATCAGGCCGCCTATCCACGGGCTGATTATTTGCCCCACACCGTAAAAAACAGTGAGAAACGGCGCAGTATTTCCTTTAGGCAGCATGAGTCTGCCGCAGGCAAAGGCCAAAGCCACAGCACCGAGGAATGTTCCGCCGAAGATTACTGCGAACAGGTACGCCGCCCACACAGAACTGCTGAAAGCGGGCAGAAGCATTCCTGCCGCCTGAAGGATAAAGAGGAGCATAAGCACTCTGAAAACGCCGAACCTGTGCCCCGCTTTAGACCAGAAAAGGTTTGAGAACACTGCGGCTATCCCCGCAAGCGCCCATCCGGTGAACCCGGCGGAGGCTGAGCCGGATGATGATTTTATTATATCCACAAGGAATGTTCCCGCAATAATGTAGCCCGCGCCTTCAAGAAGATACGCGCACGAGAGCAGAAACATCGGCAGGCTCCATATGCCTGTGTTGTCTATTTCGCTTACCTTCCGGGGTGCGGCGGATGTTCCGCCCGCCAGTCTGTATGAAAGAAATGCAGCGGCAACGCACACCGCGCCTATGAAATACCATGATGCCTCCCAGCCGCCGAATGAGGCTGCAAAGGGGACAGACCATGATGAAAATGCAATCCCCGCTCCCACACCGGAGAACAGAAGACCGCCAAGATTCTGCTTATTATTGCTGTACAGGGCTGTGTAAACCTTTTCCGTAGCGCAGATGAACACCGCCGCACTGTAAAATCCGGACAGCAGGCGGATTGCGCTCCACCAGACGAGGCCGCTGAAAAGGGGCATTGCTGCGGTAGTGAGGACGCTGAGCACGAGAGATATTTCGAATGTATGCTTTTTCGGAGTGCGCAGAGTATAATACAGTGCTCCGCCGAGATAGCCGGCAAAATTGGCAGAGGCTATGAACCCCGCCTGAGCGGTGTTGAGAATGCCTGCTTCCAGCATGAAAGTGATTGCGGGAGTGTATGCGAACCTTCCTATGCCCATGGCTGTGAACATAGCCGCCGCTCCTCCGAGAAGAACCGCCTGGTAATGTTTCATCCTTCCTCCGTATTTCCCGATATTATCATATGTTTGCAGCAGCACAACCATTAAAGAGATCTTAACGGATATTTGATGTCCGCAGGTCCGGCGGCTATGCCTTCTCTTTACCTTCGGTCTGTAATAAATGAGCAGGTTTCTTCCCGGATAAAAAAAATCGGATGTTTAATTTATTTTCAGGATAAAGAGGATATACTTAACCCAGGGGTAACTTAGATTGCGCAGTGATACCGCACGGGCTCTGCTAACTTTCATAATGTTTATCTGTCCGGGCAACTGATTTAGCTGAACTGTTTTTGACTGTTTCGGTTTTTTTACATCCCGCAGACACTCTTCTCTTATATGTGAAAAATACCGCGCGGTTCATTTAAAAGTTCATTTTTAACGATATTATCATGGGTTTACATCAATACAAGTGATAACAAATATTACGCCATAGATATATCATATGTCACGAAATATGCTTATTTTATGGTGATGTATGGATTTAAACGAACTGAAAATCTTTTTGGAGGTTTACAGGACAGGTACAATTTCATCTGCCGCGGAAAAACTCAATACGGTGCAGTCAAATGTTACCGCAAGGCTCAAGAAACTTGAGGATGAGCTGAATGTCAGTCTGTTTTACCGCAAAAGCAGAGGGGTGGAAATAACATCTGACGGTAAAAGACTTTTGCCGTACGCCAAAAAAATAATGTCCGCTGCTGCGGAGATAAACACTGAGTTTAAACTAAAGCCTATGTGGAAGGGGGAGGTGCGCATAGGCCTGACAGACACAACATTTGCAGAGTGTCTCCCCACTGCAATGGCTGCCTACAAAAAAAAATATCCGCAGGTGGAACTGACTATCAAAACGGATGCCTCCTCCGCTCTGGTGGATGATATTATCGGTTACAGGCTGGACGGGGCTTTTACCGGGAGTGTGGGCGGAAACGAGAATATTGAATCAGTGCATATATGCAAGATTCCGGCGGTTCTCGGCGGGACAAAGAAGGAGATAGAGTCCCCCTCTGCGATGATTGTGTTCAAAAAAGGATGCTCCTACAGGGATGTGGCGGAAAAATGGGCTCTCTCCTCCGGCAAGCAGAATGTAAAAATAATAGAGCTCAGCACTCTGGACGGCATACTCGGCTGCGTAAACGCCGGGCTGGGTATAACCTGCCTGCCGGAGAAAATCATGCGCAGGTACAATGTGCCTTTCAGGGAGATGGAGGAGGACTTCAGCCTTGTTGAAACAAACTACATATACCGCAGAGACATAAAACCTTCTGCCGCTGCGGATGCTTTTGCGGCTTTGCTGAGGAAAAACTTTTTGACTGAAACAGGCTGAATGTTGTTAAATATATATCTGAAATAAAATCACGGTGATGGCATGGGATATAGAAATCTTTCTGAATGCGCGGCGGATCTTGAGAAAAAAGGGATGCTTGTAAGGGTGAATGCGGAGCTTGATCCTTATCTGGAAATAGGCTGTGTTCAGCGGCGGGTGTATGAGGCCGGCGGCCCTGCGCTTCTGTTTACAAATGTGAGAGGGAGCCGTTTTCCCATGCTCGGCAATCTCTTCGGCACAACAGAGAGAACAAGGTATATCTTCCGTGACAGCCTCAGAGTTATAGAGGCTATGGTCAGAATGAAAATCAGCCCCAAAGAGGCTGTTATGGATTTTTCTTCTCTTCTGAAAGCCTTTGCCGGAGCTTACAGGCTTCTTCCCGCAGGCAGGCGTTTTTCTCCTGTTCTTAAAAATAAATGCACTCTTAAAGATCTTCCTCAGCTTGTTTCATGGCCTATGGACGGCGGTGCTTTTGTCACTCTGCCGCTTGTGTATACGGAAAACCCCGCTGCAAGGGGGTTCCGGTCATCAAATTTGGGCATGTACAGGGTGCAGATTTCCGGCAACGAATATCAGGATAACGAGGCCGGACTGCATTATCAGATCCACAGAGGAATAGGTGTGCATCACAGGGAAGCTCTGCGGAGGGGCGAGCCTCTCCCTGTGAATATTTTCATCGGCGGGGCTCCGGCTCTGAGCGTGGCTGCCGTAATGCCCTTGCCGGAGGGGATGCCGGAACTTGCTTTTGCGGGGGTTCTCGGCGGCAGACGCATATCATACGGCAGAACTCCGAACGGCCTTCCCGTTCCGGCCGAGGCAGACTTCTGCATCTCCGGGCATATTTACGGAAACGAAACCAAGCCGGAGGGACCCTTCGGCGATCATATAGGTTATTACAGTCTGAAACACGATTTTCCGGTTATGAAGGTTGATGCGGTGTATCACCGTGACGGCGCAATATACCCCTTCACCACCGTCGGCAGACCCCCGCAGGAGGACACCAGCTTCGGTGAATTTATCCATGAGCTCACGGGCGGGCTGATACCGGAGGTATTGCCCGGAATAAAGGCAGTGCATGCTGTTGATGCGGCGGGCGTACATCCGCTGCTTTTTGCGATCGGGAGTGAGCGTTACGCACCTTACGAAAACAATCCCCGCCCGAAGGAGCTTCTCACGCAGGCTAATGCGGTGCTGGGGCAGGGGCAGCTTTCACTGGCGAAATATCTGTTTATCGCCAATTACTTTGATAACGAGGAACTGGATATACATGATACTGAGGCATTTCTCAGGCATATGCTTGAAAGGGCTGACTGGCGGCGGGATCTCCATTTTCAGACATCGACCACTATTGACACCCTCGACTATTCCGGCAGCGGCCTCAATGAGGGCTCCAAGCTCGTAATAGCCGCATGCGGCGGGAAGATAAGGGAACTGACAGCCGAGATAAGAGGCGGTCTCGGACTCCCTGACGGATTTTCCGAACCAAAGGCCGCTATGCCGGGCGTACTGGTTGTAAAGGGGAGAAAAGCCGATGCTCCGAGGGGAATGGAAGATCAGGCGATGCATGCTTTTGTGCGCAGTTTCAGTGCAGATCACCCCATAAACAGGTTTCCGCTTATCATAGTGGCGGATGACAGTGATTTTACCGCACGGAATATGGCGAACCTGCTTTGGGTTACTTTTACAAGGTCAAACCCGGCGAGTGATGTTTACGGAATAGAGGCGGAAACAGTGAGCAAGCACTTCGGCTGCCGCGGCTCACTGGTGATTGATGCGAGAATCAAACCACACCATGCCCCGCCGCTTATTATGGATAAGGATGTTGAGAAAAGGGTGGACTCTCTCTTTGCAAAGGGCGGTGTTCTGGCCGGGCTGGGGTAACAGCGGAACTGATGAAAAAATAGTGCTGAGGAGTGGATTGCTTCACCCTTTCAGGGTTCGCAATGACTGTTTCAGAAGCCGGACGCAATAGCGTAAGAACCCGCAGGGTGAAGTAGTCTCATTCACATATACTCTCGTACAAATCTTTCCAGTCAGGGTTTATGCTTTGAATTAGATCGATTTTCTTTTGCCTGCTTCCGGCTTTTATTTGTTTCTCTCTTGCGATGGCTGCTTCAATTGTCTCAATACATTCATAATAAACAAGAATACTGAGGTTATATCTTTTGCTGAATCCGTTTAGAAGTTTGTTTTTATGTTCATAAATTATCTTAATAAAGTTGCTTGTGACTCCGGTATAGAGTGTTGTGCAGGTTTTATTTGTGACAATATATACATAACCTTTTTTACCATCAGAACTCATATCCCCTAACCCGTATCAACCCATGTTGAACGCAATAAGTGTCACTGCGAACCCGCAGGGTGAAGCAGTCTCATTCACACATGCTTGTGGTTGTTGTAAACCTCCACAACTCTGTCGATCCCTTCCAGAAAGGCATCAACAGCTTTGGGGTCGAAGTGTGCGCCTCTTTCGTTCATTATATATTCCACGGCCTGCTCAAAAGGCCATGCCTGTTTATACGGACGCTTCGATGTGAGGGCATCAAAAACATCAGCAAGGGCAACAACCCGCGCTTCGATGGGGATTTCCTCACCCGCAAGTCCGTCCGGGTAGCCTGAACCGTTATATTTTTCGTGGTGGTATCTGGCTATGACCGCACCGCCTCTTATATACGGAGAGTCGGCATTTTTCAGTATATCGCACCCGAAGATTGTATGTTTTTTCATGGTCTCAAACTCTTCGGGCGTAAGTTTTCCCTGCTTGTTCAGTATAGTGTCGCTCACGGCAATTTTGCCTATGTCATGGAGGGGCGCAATGTGCAGTATCTGCTCGCAGAATTCCGCTGGGCATCCCATCCCCTCTGCTATGATTCTTGCATAATGCCCCACGCGGAGTATGTGCTCCCCTGTTTCCTCATCCCTGTATTCCGCCACGCGGCCGAGGAGTGAGAGGGCTTCAAATTCTCTGGCGCGGATGACTTCCGTTGCCTTTTCCACCTCGGACTGGAGGTGAAGCGCACGTTCGCTGAGCATTTTTCTGTATTTTCTTATGGTGAGGATGTTGTTAAGGCGCGCCTTAAACTCTGTGGTGTCTATGGGTTTGGTGAGGAATTCCGTTGCCCCGGACTCGAAAGCGCCGATCTTCACTGTATTGTCGTCACTGACGGCTGTAATCATTATAATAGGTACATCAGGCTGGATTGTTTTTATCATTTTAGTCAGTTCTATACCGTTCATCTTCGGCATCATATAATCCACAAGCGCCACATCTATTTCATTTGTCTGAACATAAGCCAGCGCCTCTTCCGGGTTGGAAAAGCTTGTGACCCTGTGTCCGATGGCTCCCGCAAGGTGCTCAATGAGCATGAGGTTAATTTTGTTGTCATCTACTGCAATAATGTTAAAGAAAAAATCCATCCAAGATCCCTAGTATTAATGATTAATAGACATTATAATCTATATATTGTTGCATTTGAAGCAAGCTTTTACAATGTTTTTGTGCTTGTGCCTGCGGCAAAAAGCCTGATTAACGAGGGGATGGTGCATGAAGGTTTTTAATTTCAGTTGCAGCAACGCGGAAGAGCTTAAAAGAAAGCTTGCTGATATAAGTCTGCACGAGAACGGACGCAGGCTGGTGCAGATTTTCGGCGGAAGCGGCAGCATGCGCCAGATAACAGCTATAGCGGCTGAGGCAGGAAAAATAAAAAATTCCTGTGTAATCGGCTGTACAAGCGCCGGAGAGGTGCTGGAAGGCGAAATACTGGAAGGTTCTGTCGTTGTTTCTGTGGCGGATTTCGAGTTCTCGGACGTTAAACCCTTCTTTTATGAAGGCAGTGACATGATCAAAGCTGCCGATGAGATAAAAGCAAATATAATAGACAGCAGCACAAAAGGGCTGATTATTTTCACAGACGGTCTGCACAGCGACGGTCAGGCACTGATAGCCCGTCTGGCTGAGACTGCTCCTCATGTTCTCATAGCAGGCGGAAAGGCCGCCGATGATTATTCATACACCGAAACCTTTGTTTTCACTGATCATAAATTCGCCGCCAGAGGTGTGGTATGCGCCGCTCTCAGCGGAGAGGAGCTCATACTTCATACAGATTATCTCTTCGGCTGGGAGCCTGTGGGGGAGATGATGACAGTCACCTCCTCCGAAGGGGGCAGGGTTTACACCATAAACGACATACCCGCTGTTGATATATACCGCCGCTATCTGGGGCATGAGGTAACGGACGGTCTGCCGGATGCCGGAATAGAGTTTCCGCTCATCACATTCCGCAGAGGGATAGAGGTGGCCAGAAGCCCGGTGGCGAAATATGATGACGGTTCAGTGCTTTTTGCCGGAAATATCGAGAAAGGCAGTCTTGTGCGCTTCGGTTTCGGCAATCTGGATTTCGCCGATACCGGAGCATATGCGAAGTTTGATGCCATGAGCGGTGTTCCGGTTGAAGGTGTGTTTGTCTATACATGCTCAGGGCGCAGGTTTTTCCTCAAATACGGAATGGAGATAGAGCTTCGTCTGCTGGCTTCCATGGGGAGCAGCGTGGGCTTTTTTACTTATGGGGAATATTTTCAGGCGAACCGCTGCAACGAACTGCTTAATGTTACCACCACCTTCATGACCCTCAGTGAATCCAAAGATGCTTTCAGGCGCAAGCAGATGGAGAAAAAGCGGATAGAGAACCGCTCCCTCAAGGCTATTACCACTCTGGTGCGCACTACCTCCGCGGAGCTTAATTTTGAGAAGGAACTGACATCGGTAATTCTGGACAATCAGGAGAGCATTGTAATTCTGCGCTCAGAAAATGAGGGGGCAGTGAAAATTAACCGCACCTTCTTTGATCTTTTCGGCTTTGATGATCTGAACAGCTTTAAAAAGCAGCACAGATGTATCAGCGAGCTTTTCATCTCTCAGGAAGGCTATCTGGAACATGGCTGCTTTGACGGTGTGGATATTATAATAAACGAGAAATGCAAAATGCGCGATCCGAAGGGAATAGTGCGGGTTTACAAGGTGCGTGCCTCAAAGCTTAACTTCGGGGAGCCGCCGTACATGCTGGTCACTCTCAATGATGTAACGGATCTGGAAAACGCTGTCAACACAGCTGTTTTTGCGGAAAAAGCCAAGTCTGACTTCCTTGCGAACATAAGCCATGAGATAAAAACGCCGCTGGGCGGAATGCTCGGCTTTCTGGATATTCTGGGGCAGATGGAAACCGCACCGGAAAAGAAAGAGCTCATAGCAGTGATAAGAGAGAACGGCGCCGGACTGCTTTCTGTGATAAACGATATTCTCGACTATTCGAAAATTGACAACGGCCGTATGGAGATACGTTATATGCCGTTTAAACTCGAATATGAGCTCAAGGCGGTAATCTCCACATTCAGGACAAAGGCGAGGGAGAAAAACATAGAGCTTACGCTGGTTAAGGATGATGCCTTGCCTGTGTACATGGTCTCAGATCCGCTGAGGCTTAAGCAGATACTCTGCAATCTGATCAGCAACGCACTTAAATTTACCCCTGTGGGGGGAAGGGCTGAACTCAGGGCTGACTACAGAGAGGATGAGAAAAAGGTTTGCTTCACGGTGACGGATAACGGCATAGGCATCCCAAAGGAGAACCAGAAGAGGATTTTCCGCTTTTATGTTGACACCAGCAAGGATATATCAACAAAAACCCACGGAGGCACGGGGCTTGGGCTTGCCATAGCCTCCAGCCTTGTTGATATGATGGGTGGCAGGCTTGAGCTTGAGAGTGAGCAGGGGGCGGGCAGCCGCTTCTTCTTCTCGCTTGATATAAATGATTTCCTTCTGCCCGAAGGTTACGGGGGCACAAGGCTCAGTTCAATGCAGCAAAGACCTGTGGGGGCTTTCAAGGGGAAAATCCTCATAGCTGATGATAACGAGACCACAGCCAAGCTGGTGGAGCTCATTCTGGGTTCATACGGTCTGGATTATGTCTGGGCGAAAAACGGTAAGGAGGCTGTGACGGCATTCACTGCGGACAAGTTTGACCTGATACTGATAGATGAAAACATGCCTGTGATGAGCGGGTGTGAAGCCGTTGCGGAGATACGAAAGCTTGAGGCCAGACAGAATATGGAGAGAACCCCAATCGCAGCCTTCACAGCGAATATAGGGCTTTTTGTGGATGAGAACTTCCGTAAATACGGTATGGACGAGTTTCTTCCCAAACCGCTGGATTTTTCGGAGCTCCACGGGCTTTTGCATAAGTATCTCGATGAATCCTCAGACGGCCTTGAGTCAATGAGACAAAAACGCGCCTATCCCACTGCGGGAATGGGAGCGGGCTCTGAGCTTATTTCCGATGTAATAGACGGGTTAAGGCTTAAAAAAGAAGACGTTATTATACTTTTAGACAATTTTATCGAGCAGTTTAAAGAACAGTACGAAAATCTTGAGCATGCGCTTACTGAGCGGAATTACGCCAGAATTGGGGCAGTTGCCCACAGTGTATACGGAGCAGCCAGCAACCTGCGCCTGAAGCGGATTGCAGAGAAAGCGAGGGAGATTTCCGAATGCGCCAAAAACGGGCATGACTGCGAATACCCCTTCCTGTTTGAGTATCTCGCACTTCAGGTAAAGTATCTGGAAGCGGCGCTGGCTTCCATTAAACCTTAAGTCAACTTTGTTGTCATTCCATTGATCGATGTCCTAAATGTAGCACATATCAGGAGTTTTGTGCTACATTTGGGGGCGGAAAATATGATTGAAATGGTAATTAGTTGACCTATTTTTTACCTTCCAATGTTTCATATTAAAGAAATCGCGTTATAGGAAATGGTGCTGATAAATTTTATTTAAGAAATTTACATCGTTTTTCATGAAATAAAAAATGGTCAGATGACTTAGATATGTTGATAATTGCTATTATCATTTTTAGTTCAGTCAGTTCAAAATAACTCTCCGCTCCCCCTTGAGAAAAGGATTTTATACGATCATTCAGTTTATCATACCTTATATTTTTTGCTCATAACTAAAAATCTTATGCTCAAAATAACTCACAATGCCTTATGCCGCCCCGTGATTCCTGAAAAATTAAAACGCAATTTTGTTGCGCTATAGGATTAGTCTATGGCTTGCATCAAAAAAATTAGTATGCAAGTATAGCGCGTTTTAATTTCTTTATTAGGTATTTTGTTACGCACTAGTAATTTGTACAGTGCTAACTTTTTAGGTTAGGTTTAAAGAATAGAGGTGTAGTATGAGCAGAAACAGCCTTTTCGGGGCTAATGTCTCAAGACGTGACGTGCTGAAATTCAGCGTAGGTGTTACGGCTTTGATGGGACTTCCTTATTCAATGCATACGGCAATAGCAGATGCGGCAACGTCCGATAACCGTCCGCCCGTCATCTGGCTCCATTTTCAGGAGTGTACAGGTTGTTCAGAGTCTCTTTTAAGGTCTGACCACCCGACCCCTGCCGCGCTTATTCTCGACATGATTTCACTCGACTACCATGAAACCCTCATGGTGGGTTCAGGACATCAGGCGGAGAAATCGCTTCATGATTCAATGGAAGCGAACAAAGGTAAATACATTCTCATCGTAGAGGGCGCTGTACCCCTGGCTGAGAACGGAATTTACTGCAAAGTCGCCGGTAAAACAGCTAAGGATTCTCTCCTTGAGGCTGCTGCAGGCGCTGCTGCAATCATCAATATCGGAACCTGTTCATCCTTCGGCGGTGTTCAGGCTGCGGCTCCCAACCCCACACAGGCGGTTTCCGCAGACAGCCTTATTAAAGACAAACCGGTAATAAACGTTCCCGGATGTCCTCCCAGCCCCTACAACCTGCTTGCAACTGTTCTTTACATCCTCACACTGGGCAAGCTTCCTGAGCTTGACGATAAGAAAAGACCTGTTTTCGCCTACGGCAGAAAAATACATGAACACTGCGAAAGAAGACCTCATTTCGATGCAGGCAGATTTGCAGAAAACTTCGATGATGAAGGTCACAGACTCGGCTACTGCCTTTACAAACTCGGCTGCAAAGGTCCCGCTACTTTTGCTAACTGCTCCGTGCAGAGGTTCAATGATGTCGGCGTATGGCCGGTTTCAGTCGGTCACCCCTGCATAGGCTGCACCGAGCCCGATGTTATGTTCCACCTTTCGATCTTCGACAAAGTTCAGGTACATAACCCTACTCCTCCCGATTTCTATCCCAATGCCAACCCTGAAAGCAGGGGCAAAGGCGCTGACCCGCTCACTACGGGTATAGTCGGTCTTGTAGGCGGCGCTGCGATAGGTGCCAGCGCAATGGTAGCTGCGAACCTTCCCAAGGAGGAGAATGATGAAGAAGACGAGGCGTGAGTTTATAAAACTCGCGGCTCTCAGCGGCGCGGGCATTGCTGCCGCTCCGCTGGCGGCGGAAGCTTCTGCTCCCATCACCGCAAATGAAGAAGCCGTGGGTATGCTTTACGATGCCACGCTCTGCGTCGGCTGTAAGGCATGCGTAGCGAGTTGTAAAAATGTCAACGATATGGACGCGGCTCCCGCACCCAATGACGCTGACAGACTTTGGGACGCTCCCGAAGACCTCGACTACAGGACAAGAAACATAATAAAACTGTATAAAGACGGTGAGGGCGACTTCTCTTATGTGAAGCATCAGTGCATGCACTGCATAAAGCCCTCATGTGTTTCCGCCTGCCCCGTTGCAGCAATGCAGCAGGAAAAGGACAGAGGAATCGTTTTTTACGACAAAGATATATGCATCGGCTGCCGCTACTGCCAGGTTGCCTGCCCGTTCAACATTCCCAAGTTTGAATGGCCCAAGGCTTTCCCGAAAATAGTGAAGTGCGACCTCTGCAAGTTCACCAACCTTAAGGATAAAGGTATTCCCGCATGCTGCGAGGTATGCCCCACAAAAGCGGTGATTTACGGCAAAAGGGATTTCCTTCTCGCAGAAGCTAAAAAAAGACTTGCTGAGAATCCCGGCAAATATCAGAAAGAGATTTACGGAGAGTTCGAAGTCGGCGGAACAAACGTTATCTACATCGCCGGCGAAAGCTTCAGCAACCTCGGCTTCAGAGAGCTTGAGTTCGATTCGAACGCGGCTTTCTCCGAGAACATTCAGCACACTATTTACAAAGGCTTCGTAGCGCCTGTGGCTCTTTACGGTTTCCTCGCTTTCGTAGCGATTAAAAACCGCAAAAACCACCACGGTCACGGCCACGGACACGATGCCAAACACGAGGATAAACATGGTTCCGAAAAGTAATGAATATATGGCACTACACCGTGAGAAGATTCTCACCCCGTCTTTCTGGGTGCTTCTTACCTTCACGGTAATCGGCTTCTACTGCATCGGTCTCCGTTATGTAATGGGTATCGGCGCGGTGAGTAACCTTTCGGACGGTTTCCCCTGGGGTATCTGGATTGCATATGACGTTGCAACAGGTACGGCTCTTGCCTGCGGCGGTTATGCCCTTGCTATCGTGATTTACATCATGAACGGCTGGAAATACCACCCCCTTATCCGTTCCGCGATCGTTACATCACTCTTCGGTTACGCTCTTGCGGGCTTCTCCGTTATGGTGGACCTTGGAAGGTACTGGAACGCTTACAGCTTCTTCATGCCTTCACGCTGGCAGGTAAACTCGGTAATGTTTGAGGTCGCTGTCTGCGTTATGGCATATAACGTGGTTCTTGCCATTGAGCTTCTTCCTGCGATTCTGGAAAGGTTTGTGCACTCCACAAATCCCCGTTTCCCGAAACTCAAGGAATATGCCAGAAAAATTTACCCGAAACTTGATAAAGTGCTTATCTTCTTCATCGTTCTGGGTATCACGCTGCCTACAATGCACCAGTCCTCACTGGGCTCTATGATGATTATCGCCGGTTCCAAGCTGAACCCCATATGGCAGACAGGTTTCCTTCCTGTTCTTTTCCTCATAAACGCAATGTACATAGGCTACTCAGTGATCATTTTCGAATCCACCCTGTCTTCAGTGGCGTTCGGCAGACCCTTTGAGAAGGAAGTAAGGATAATCGCGAAAGTTGTTCCCTACCTCACTGCTGCATGGCTGATAATCCGCTTTGCTGACCTTTACTACAGAGGACACCTTTCAACGGCTTTCTCAGGGGACTACTACTCGAAGATGTTCCTCGCTGAAACCCTGCTTATCGCGGGCGGTGCGTACATGCTCACATGGAAGCATTTCAGAATGTCGCCCAGATGGGTATTTGTTTCCGCTGTCATGCTCTGCGTCGGCGGTTCATGGTACAGGTTCAGTGTTTATATTATCGGCTTCAACCCAGATAAGGGATGGTCATACTTCCCCTCACTGCCTGAGTTTTTCATAACCCTCGGTCTCGTGGCTTTTGAAATCCTCGGCTACATGGTGCTGGTGAAGATGTTCCCCATCATGCCCAACCTTGAAGGGCACAAGAAGAGCGCATAAATTTTCAGGAGATTAAATAATGGGAAAAAGAATAACGATTGACCCTATTACCCGTATAGAAGGACACCTCAGAATAGACGTAGAGGTTGACGGCGGCCAGGTTACTAAGGCATGGTCCTCTGCACAGATGTGGAGAGGTATCGAAAAAATCCTTCTGGGGCGTGACCCCAGAGATGCGTGGGTTTTCACTCAGAGATTCTGCGGTGTCTGCACCACTGTACACGCCATAAGCTCAATCCGCTCACTTGAAGCGGCTATGAACGTTGACGTTCCCGTTAACGGCCAGCTTATCAGAAACATGATGATAGCTCAGCACTCCGTACAGGATCACATAGTGCATTTCTATCACCTTTCAGCCCTTGACTGGGTTGACATTGTTTCCGCACTTTCAGCAGACCCCAAGAAAACCGCTGCCATCGCTCAGAGCCTCTCTGACTGGCCCGGCAACAGCGTAACTGAATTTGCCGCTGTTAAAGAAAAACTCAAAAGCTTCGTAGCTACCGGAAAACTCGGTATCTTCGGTTCAGGCTACTGGGGACACCCCGCAATGAAACTCAGCCCCGAAGTAAACCTTCTGGCTGTTGCTCACTACCTTAAAGCCCTTGACTACCAGAGAAAAGCGGCTCAGGCTGTGGCTATCCTCGGCGGTAAAAACCCCCACATACAGAACCTCTGCCTCGGCGGTGTTGCAACTGCGGTTAACGTGGATAACATGGCAACACTCAACATGGAGAAATTCGCTCAGCTCCGCGCGCTCATGACTGAAACAAGAGACTTCGTGAAAAAAGTTCTCTTCCCTGATGTTGTGGCTATCGGCTCTATGTACAAAGACTGGTTCAAATACGGCAAAGGCGTTAACAACTACCTTGCTGTACCTGAATTCCCCGTGGATGAAAAAATGACTCAGTTCGACATGAACGGCGGTATAGTTTTCAACAGCGAATTTAACAAAATGAGAGTCCTTAAAGACCATAAAGATGCATACCTCATTGACAACGTAACAGAGTCAGTCGCTCACGCATGGTATCAGAACGGAACTCCCAAACACCCCTATGAGGGCGTTACCGAACCCATGTACACTGACTTCGATGAGAACGGCAAATACTCATGGTCAAAAGCGCCCAGACTCGTTGACAAACCCATTCAGGTTGGTCCCGTTGCGCAGATCCTCGCTTCTTACTACAACAAGGACAAAGAGGTTGTTGATCTTGTCAACTCAACAGTTAAAACTCTCGGCATAACAGTAGGCGACCTTGAGTCAACTATGGGAAGACACGTCACAAGAGCAATCCGCTCAGTTGTAATGGCTGACAAATCGCTCAAATACCTTGATATGCTCATAGACAACCTTGCAAAAGGCGAAACTGCATATGCTAACCATGTTGAAATGCCCATGGGCGAGTACAGAGGCGTGGGCTTCCACGAAGCACCCAGAGGAACACTTTCACACTGGATAGTCATTAAAGACAAGAAAATCGCTAACTATCAGGCGGTTGTTCCTTCTACATGGAACGCAGGCCCCAGAGATGAGAAAGGACAGGCAGGACCCTATGAGGCGAGCCTTGTGGGCAACCCCGTTGCGGACGCTCACCAGCCCCTTGAAGTTATCAGAACAATACACTCCTTCGACCCCTGCATTGCGTGCGCTGTGCACTCAATCGACCCCGAAGGAAAAGAGCTTACAAGCGTAAAAGTAAGATAATACAAACAAAGCGGGGCAAGGTGCAGACCTGCCCCCTTTTTTTCTGTTGCGCTTCGCTGCGCAATGATTTATACGGAGCACATATGAACGTACTTGTATTCGGTGCAGGAAACATTTTGCTTGGCGACGAAGGCTTCGGAGTGCACATGATCCAGCACATGGAGAAAAATTTCGAGGCATCCGAAAACGTGGAACTCTATGATGGGGGAACCATGGGTATTTTCGCTACTCACAAGCTGGAAGAAGCCGAGCATATTATCATTATAGACACTCTCGATACAGACGGCGAACCGGGGGAGATACGTACCTACGGCCTTGATGACATCAGGCTGAACAGGATTCCCGCCAAGATGTCTCCTCACCAGATAGGTTTGCAGGAAGTTCTGCTTATCAGCGAAGTGCGCGGGAAAGTGCCCGAAAGTGTGAAGCTTCTGGGCATAATCCCCAAATCTCTGGAAGGCAACTTAGAGCTGAGCCCTGAACTTCAGGACAAGGTTGCTGTTGTTGAGAAGCTCCTTCTGGATGAATTAGGTTCTCATGGCATCACTCTGAAAAGGAAACAGAACGGCTAGTCCGGAAGCTTCCTTTGGGGAACATCATAGAATCATGAAACGGGCACTTCCTGTGAGGGAATTGCCCGTTTTTTTGTCTGAGCTACTGCTGGTTGATTATCTGGGTCATCAGGTCTTTCATCTTCACCATGGTAAGCCCTTTGGGAAGCTGAAATCTGTCGGCCGGAATGTTGCCCTTTGTTACTGCTGTGACTACAGTCACATCTTCCTTAGTGCCGCCGCTGAAATCAGGCAGGCGGGTTTTCTCATACAGGCTGAAACCCTTTGAGGCATAAGCGGTGATTTCACTTTCCACAACCTCTTCCGGGCTCATGTAGAATGGGGGTGTGTTATTGACAATGCTTAGAAAAGCGGCTATGTCAACCTCTCCGGCTATCTCGTCAAGAAGCTGTTTTGAGTAACATATCTCTGTGGAAATGTTCATGTTCGGCAGAGATAAAAGCACTCTCTCGCAGGGGTAGCCCGCGTAAGAGCCCTTGCCCTTGAGCTCGGTTTTAACCTTAAGCTTTTTGATTTCCTCATTCTGCTTTTTGTAATAGTCATCCTTGGTGACATCCTGTATCTGTGCAGCGGCCAGCTTCTGCATTTCCCTCATGTCATCAAAGGTTCCGTGCATTATCATTTCACTTTCGTAGTCCACTGTGTAGACCGTCTTCTTCCTGATATCAATCAGCGTGTCCAGTTTCCCGTCAGAGAAGGATGCGATAAGTCCGTTCTGGAAATAGCTTACAGACTGGCCGTCTGTAAGTTTTTCCGACACGGTTATGCCGGCATGGATCTGAATGGCGGAAAAAAACAGGAAAACAAGGAGCAGCGTTTTTTTCATATGGTTCCTCCGCAAAAAAACAGCGCAATATTTCATCATATACTGCTCATTTTTGCTGTGCAAGAGGATTAATAATAATTTTTCCGGAAAAAGCGGAAAACAGAGGCAGTAAACTATGCTTTTTCAGTCCGCAGAGAAGAGAATTTTATCGAAAGTGATTTCCGAGCCTGCCGTGCTGCCGAAGGTGAAGCCTATGTGGATGCTGTTCATTTTATCTTCCGATTCTAGGCAGTACTCCGCATCGGGGCTGCTCCCTGTGTAATTGAAGGAGAGATCCGAGCAGGATGAGCAGTCTGTCCATGCCTTGGCAAGTATGTAGCCGCCGCCGGAGGATTTTTGCGAGCATGTGCCGTCGGAGTAGCCGGAGTGAAGCTCAAGGCGCATCGGGTGCTTTTTTTCATCCTCAAACCAGTTCGGGGATGAGGAAGCAGGCTCAGCGCAGCCGCCGGAGGGGCATGAGGGAAGGGCAGTGTGCAGATGGGCGCCGAGGCAGACTTTTGAGCCTCCGGTGGGGTAAATACACGGCACAAAAGCGAGATGGTTAGGGGAAGGGTAAAGATTGAAGTCGAAGTTTCTGTCAGGGTAAAGGTCTGTTTCCAGAATGAAGCCCGCACCTCCGAAGCTCAGCCCTCCGTAACCTAGCCCGGTAGTGCCGGGCAAGCCGCATTTCAACTGCTTTGTCTCATACTCGGATGGGAAAACCGCAAGACCGTAACCGCCGAATGGTGAGCCGAGGCTTTGTACATCATTGTCTTTATAGTGTGTTTCCGCTTCGTAATACATTCTGAAAGTAGTTTTATAATCGAATACCTTATTGATCCACAGGCACACAGAGCCGGATGAGGAGCCTCCTGCCAGGGCGAAGCCGTCTACGCCGCCCTTTTCATCTGTTATCAGCTCTATTGCGTCCGTCTCCGCACCAGCCTGATCCCTCCGGTATATATCATCCGAATCCAGCCTTATGCCGGGTTTTGTCCCCCCTGCCGTATCATCCGGATAAAAAGGCACAGCATATGAGGCGGTTGACACTGTTCCGCCCCGTTCGGCATAAACTGTTATTCTGCGGATGGAAGAATCGGTGAATGAAGGGGTACTGGCTGAGATAAGCATGGATGTGCCGCTGATGAAACTTGCATTATCTGCACACCCTGCTGAAATATTCAGGATTGCGGCTGTTTCACCGTCTGATTCCGCACACCACTTTTCCGCAGGGGGCACTGACTGTATTTCTGCTGTGTAAAGGCTACCTCCGTTCACCGGAGGGAGCGCGGGAGTGACAATTTTAAGTGAGCCGTTTCCGCATCCGGCCTGTGCCATAGCCTCAGCGAAGCCTGTCCAAAGGATTACATCATCATGCTGCACTGACCGGGGGTAGATTGTGACTGAACCGTTCTCCGTATTTGCGGTAAACCTGCCGTCCTCTCCGGCACTGGCGGCAAAAACCGCAGCCGTTCCGCCTGATTCTTTCTCGGAGCAGTCCGCATTGAGGCATATGGAAATATTTATTCCGCCGAAGCCTGAACACAGATCAGCCTCGTCTGCCGCAGCGGTCAGAATGCTTCTGCCGTAGCCGTCCGTTAAGCCGTTAAAATAAGATGCCGGCGGGATTTTTCCTGACGATGCGATCACTGCCGATGCTTTCATAAGGACCTCTCTGAGAGCCGCATCCGTAGTCCTTTTAGCAGAATAGTTTCTGGCATTTTTCATCATTCCGTAGCCGAACGAGGCGAGAAAACCGATTATGACAAGGACAAAAACCAGCTCAATCAACGAAAAGCCCTTTTCAGGGCAGAGAGGGGAACGCATAAAAGCCTCATACAGGATGACAGGAGATAAGAATTATTATAAAATTAAACAGTATCAGTCAATTAACGTTACGGGAGTCTAGTTGCCAATGCGTTCAGGAACGAAGGGGTTCACTCTTATTGAGCTTGCTATAGTATTGGTTATAATAGGCTTTGCCCTTGCATCGGGGAGCAGTCTCCTCGCCCTTGCCGTTAAGAAGAAAACTGCGGAGACCGATTCCGCCCGCCTTGTTTCGGCCAAAAACTCACTTTTTTCATACTCCGGGTTTAACGGGGTGCTTCCCGCGCAGGAGGGGTTTGCACCTGCCGTTCCTTATTCATCGGATTTCGGCGGCAGGCCTGTTGTTTATATATATGATGAAGCACTGACATCGGGTGATGCCGTATGCCGGAAGAAGACTGCCCGCCTTGAGATCCGCCAGTGCCGAAACTTCGGCTGCACGGAATACACTCAGGTAAAAAATATTGCCTTTGTCACGGTGAGCGGCGGAGCAAACGCCAACATACAGACCGGAGCCGATGAGGCGGGGATCATCCGCATATATGTTCAGGGTGATGCTGCGGACGACTGGGCTGCTGACGGAACACGGGCAGAAGGCTATGACGATATAAGTGAGTGGGTCACCCTCGGTGAGCTTCAGGCGCGCAGCGGATGCAGTGCTTCAAGGCTCAGGATACTGAATAACGAGCTTCCTCAGGCACGGACAGGGCGGAGCTACAGCGCGAAGTTTTTCGCGGACGGAGGGGTTCCGCTGGAGAGCGGCGGCAGATACAGGTGGTGTCTGGATGCTCTGGCGCTTAAGGCCTCCGGTGCTCTTGAATTTTCCGCTTTCGGCAGCAGTGTAAAAATGTCCTCGGACTGCTTTAACGAAAGTGAATCCTCATGGACAGCGGGGGATAATGTGAGCATAACCGGAACACCGCCCGCAGGCAGCAGCGGTTCGTACTATATAAGCGTATGGGTTCGTGACGGCAATGACCCCGTCGGCAGTGATGACAGTCTGGCAAATAAAAGACTTGTGCTCACCATATCAGAATAAATCGTACCTTGATTCAACAGATTTCTGTTTATAAAATTTCCTGCATATGCTAAAAATCAAACGATAATTTAAATAAATGCCGGAGGAGACTATCATGAAAGCCGTATTAATGAGCGGATTCGGAGGAGTTGACGTTCTTAAGGTGGGAGAGGCGGAAAAGCCGTTACCGAAAGAGAACGAAGTATTGATAAAAGTTGCTGCCACTTCCATAAACAGACCTGACCTTGTGCAGAGAGAAGGCAAATACCCGCCCCCTCCCGGAGATTCTGAAATTCTCGGACTTGAGGTTGCAGGTGTAATCGAAGAACTCGGCTCAAAAGTTACAGGCTGGAAGAAGGGCGACAGGGTGATGACCCTTGTGGGCGGCGGCGGTTACGCTGAATATGCTGTGGCCTATGCAGAGCACCTTATGCCTGTCCCTGCGAACATGAGCTTTGAACAGGCCGCATGCGTGTGCGAGTCATATATTACCGCATTTCTGAATGTATTTATGATCGGCGGGTTTCAGGATGGGGAAACGGCGATCTTCCACGGCGGCGGCGGCGGTGTCAACACTGCGGCCATACAGCTTTCAAATGCACTCACTCCCAAATCAAAATATATAGTGACAGTTGCGCCTGATAAGGAAGCGAAGGTTAAGGAACTCGGCGCGGCAATGACAGTGAACTTCCGTGAAGTGTCAGACTTTTCCGAGATGGTGAAGGAATTTACCAACAAGAAGGGCGTTAACCTTATTCTTGACCATGTCGGCGCAAAATATCTTTCTCCCAACATGAACTCACTGGCTTACGCAGGCAGACTTGTGATAATCGGCGTCACAAGCGGAATCAAGGCTGAACTTAACCTTGCCCTGATGATGGTTAAGCGCCAGCAGATTATCGGCTCTGTCCTCCGTTCCAGACCAGTTTCCGAAAAAGGGGAGATAGTCAGAGAGTTCACCGGAAGAGCTCTTCCCAAATTCGCTGACGGAAGCATTGTGCCCATAATCTACAAGGTTTTCCCCATAGAAGAAGTCGCCGAAGCCCACAGAACTATGGAAGAGGACAAACATTTCGGCAAGATAGTGTTAAAAATAGCGGATCTGTAGTTTAGCAGTCAGCCCCATAATGTGGGGCTGTCCAGATTGCTGATGGGGTCGTTTTGCTTTTATATGCAATGACTTCCCCCTTTGCAAAGGGGAACCGGAGGGGGATTTTATATATGAACAGAGCATGCTAATGTGTTTGTCATCAGCCTGGCAGTCCTATCACGGAAGCGTTGTTGTTTCCGGCGTCACTGCGAGGAGCGGGAGCGACGCGGCAGTCTCTGTTCAGACCCTTTGAATAAGCTCTGAAACCTTAAGGATAGGGCTGTTTTTACAATACAATGGTAAACTCCGCCCCTTCAAAGGTGTTTCTGGCAGTTATTGTCCCTTTAATATTCTTCTCTATAATTATCTTAGACATATACAGCCCTATACCCTGACCGTCCGGTCTGGTGGTGAAGTAGGGCTCAAATATCCGCCCCATTGCTGAGTGCTCTATGCCGCCGCCGTTGTCTGCCACACGGATCACAGTTTTCCCCCTTCCGGCTGTTATCCGTATTTCTATTTTGGGTTCAGGCGTTTTTCTGATGGATAAAATGTCCTTCGCGTTCTGGATTATGTTCAGCAGAACCTGACAGAATTCATTCCTGTGGGTTGTCAGAAAAATATTTTCCTGCGCCTTTATTATCACCCTTATGCCGTGGAACCTGAGATTAGGCTCAATTATGGACAGCACCTCATTGAGGGCGGCATTGATACAAAACTCCTCGACAGGTTTTGACGGGCTGAAGAAGTTTTTGAAATCATCAATCGTGTGCGACATGAACTTGAGGGTGGAAAAAGCTTCGCGGATAAGGTCTTCTGCCTCGTTTTTATCCAGATTGCCCTGTTTTATGCCCATTTCAAGGTTGGTGAGTATGCCTGTCATTTTGCTTAACGGCTGGCGCCACTGATGGGCTATATTTGAAATCATTTCCCCCATAGCCGCCAGCTTGGACTGATGAACAAGCATCTGCTCCTGTTCGCGCTGTTTTTTTTCTGTGGCAAGCCTTTGGGAAATATCCCTTGCCACATCAATGGAAAACTTCCTGCCGTCCTCCGTAATGACGGATGCCGTTATCTCTGTAGGGATTATTTCGCCGTGTTTATTGAGGAAGTCGAGCCTCACCGTTTCCTTGAGACCGAACTCTTCCCGCTTGCGTATTATGTAGTTATGGACTTTTTCAAACTCATAGCGCGGGTGAACCTGTTCGGGGATGAGTGTGCGGAGCTCATCGAGGCTGTAGCCCGTCATGTTCCGTGCTGCGGCATTAGCATCCACAATCCGCTTGGTGCGCAGATCCACAATGAAGATGGCATCTGTTGCCGATTCAAAGAGGGTTTTATATCTGGTTTCTATCCCTCTCAACAGCTTTTCCAGCCCTTCCTTATGGTCGGTGATGTCTCTGGCTATCCCTTCAACGCCTATGACTTCCCCCTTGCTGTTTTTGATAAAGTGCGCGTAAGTGGAAACCCACCAAACGCTGCCGTCCTTCCTGAACAGAGGAGCGTCAAAAGCTGAGACTTTTCCGTTGATTCCTATCAGCTCTTTGAATGTTTCCCTCATTGCGGGGTTAACATACAGCTCGTTGCCGAGGTTTTTTCCTACGAGCTCCTCCGGGGTGAAGCCGGAATATATGAAAACGGAAGGGGAGATAGCGGTTATATTGCCGTAAATATCTGCTGTGTAGTAAATGTCGAACATATTTTCAATGAAGCCGGCAAAACTGCTGAATGTTTTGCCGCTGTCAGAGGCGAGCGGGTTAAGGTTTGATATGCTGATTCCCGTTGTGCCGTCGGGCAGGGGGACAGGCTCGAACTCAATGAAATGCCACAGACTGCCTGCATCAAGGATAAAACAGAAGTCCTGTTCGCCATGCCCAAGGGCGGAAGCCGTCCTTTCCTGATAGTCCAGTTTTATGAGCTCTATGAAAGCTTTTCCCCTTAGATCCGAAATGTCGTATCCGAGAAAAGATTCTGCTTTTCCGGATATATTCAGAATACGCAAATCCCCATTCAGAACAAAATCATACGCCGCCATAATTATACTGCCCCGCCCCTCTAGGATAAATGGTCATACCTGATTTTACAGCAAAAAAAGCAATAAGTCGCTGTTGTTCTATGATAATTGAAATAAAAATGCCGCCTTTTCGGGAGGCGGCACTGTTTTTACGGAATAAGTATCATGTCCGCTTCCGAACCTGCGGGGAGCGAATTTTTGTCTTCATCAATAAGCACAAGGGCGTTTACCGCCGCAAAGTTGATGAAGTGGGAGGTGAGCTGCGAACCGGGATCGGCGGCGCAGTAGCGTCCGTTCTCAACAGTTACGACAGCCCTGTCAACATCCATGCGCCCCTTTCTTGCCTTCATCTCGGTTTTCAGGATTGCCTTATGGATCTTGTTTTCAAAGTCAGTCACGCCGAGAGCCTTCCTGAAAAGAGGCACAGCGTAGAAAACAAAGTTTGTGAGAAACGCCGCCGGGTAGCCGGGCATGCCGAGGAAGAGCTTGTTATCTCTTTTGGCCACCATGAGCGGGCTGCCGGGTTTGATGCGTGTTCTCTCTATAAAAAGTTCGAAGTCATGCTCTTTGAACACTTTTTTCACGAAGTCATATTTCCCCATGGAAACGCCGCCGGAGGATATGATTATGTCGTGATCCCTGCACATTTCCTTGAAAGCGTTTGCCACTTCCGCTTCCGTGTCCCCGATGGGGCCGAAGAAGTCAGGGGTTATGCCTACGGAGTTCAGGCAGCTTTCCAGAATGCGCCTGTTGGTGTCAAAAACCATTCCCTCGGTGAATTTTTCTTCCACTTCAAGGATTTCATCACCGGTGACAAATGCGGCCACACGGGGTTTTTTATATACCTCAACCTCAGCCTTGCCCAGATAAAACAGGGCAGGGTACAGCCCCTTGTCAATGACTGCGCCTTTTCTGATTACGGCTTCGCCTTTTCTGGCCTCTTCTCCGGCGAGGTTGACGGAATCTCCCGCGGGGATAGTTCCGGGGATGGTGATAATTCCGTCGTTATCTTCACAGTCTTCAACACGGGCAACAGTGTCCGCACCGTGGGGGACAGTTCCTCCGGTCATAACAAATATGGTTTCATCAGCCTCTACGGACGGGCCGCTTTTTTCTCCGGCGGCTACTTCCCCCGTGAGCCTGTAGGTTTTACGGCCGTGCCTGAAGGCATAGCCGTCCACTGCGGATTTATGTACATCCGGGTAGTCTCTGGGCACTGTTATATCTTCCGCCAGAGTTCTGCCCCAGCTTTCCCTTACCGAAACTTTTTCTGTTCCGTACGTTGTTACAAGGCTGTTAAGTATGGATTTTGCTTCCTGCCAGCTTATCATAAGCCGCCCCTCCCGAACGGACAGACGGGATAATGGCACTTCTCGCAGAAGTGGCACAGGCCGCCGTGACCGGAATTTGCTATGAACTCTTTAGTTATTTTTTCTTGTGCCAGTATTTTCGGCAGATAGATGTCCAGCGCTGTTGCATGGAAAAACAGAGCCGCAGCAGGCACACAGACCACGGTTTTTTCTCCTATGTAGCCTATGGAGCAGTTGTTCCCCGGCTGTATGGGGTTGCCCTTGCAGATTATCTGCACTCCTGCGTCCTTTATGGCATCTGTAGTGACATCATCAGGGTCAACGCTGGTTCCGCCTGTGGTGAGCACAAGGTCGGTGAGCTCAAGCATTTTTTTAAGCTCACCGGTTATGTGCTCTCTGTCATCGGGGGCGACAGCGGTTGCGACAACTTCAACGCCCATTGCATTGAGCTTAGCGGAAAGCTTGGGTATGAAGCCTTCCTTTATGCGCCCTTCGTAAACCTCGTTCCCTGTTACCAGAATGCAGGCTGTTTTTATTTTGTATGGATTAACGCTTAATATAGGTTTGTCGAGAATGCTTCTGACAGAGTTCATAAGCTCCTCAGTGCAGACAAGGGGGATTATCCTGAAAGCTGCCACCTGAGCGCCTTTCTTCACGGGAAAACCGTCATGCAGGGTGGGCATGGAGGGGATCTCAAGGCTGTTTACTGCCAGCAGTTTTTCCCTGTCCACATGGAAAACTCCGTCAATTTCCGCATAGAATGAAACTTTTCCTTCGCTGGTCTCTTTGTCGTAGGTGACATTTTCACCTGCGGCGAGGGGTGCGGCCATTTTTGCCGCGTCATCCTCATGAACATCCGTGTCATTGCCGTCCATAACAAAAATGTTTCTGCGGCCGAGGTTTTTCATATACTCTATGTCATCCGCACAGATTACATGTCCGCGCTTGAATGCTCTGTTCTTTATTTTCTTCTCCAGGCTAACTTCTGTGATGTCGTATGCGAGAACCTGACCTTCCGCATTGTCAATACTGATTTTTTTCATTGCGACTCCGCTGTGTGTTCAATAAAATGTAGATGTACGGAATGTTTTTGTCAAGCAGACCGATTGCGGTGGAACTTGATTCTGCATTCTGGTATATTTTCTTATAGTTTAAATGATAATTGCCAAAAGGTAAATCTGAGGTAAAGCCCCGGAATATGCTTTTTTGGAGGTACGGATTTGGACAGGGAAGAACTCAGCAAGTTTGACGGTAAAGAAGGGCGCAGGGCGTATATAGGCTACAAAGGCCACGTTTATGATGTTACGGAGAGCAGACTGTGGAAAAACGGTCAGCACGTTAAGAGGCACTTTGCCGGACGGGATCTCACTGAGGATCTGGACAAAGCACCGCACACTGATGAGGTTTTTTCCAGAATAAAGCCCGTTGATGTGCTCACGGAATCAGTGGCGAAGATTCAGACATCCTCATCCGATGAGCTTAAGGCGATGCTGAGGGATGTTTACCGAAAGCTCCACCCGCACCCTATGTTCATACATTTCCCCATGGGTCTTCTCAGCTTTGCGGTGTTTATGCAGATTATGTTCCTGTTCACCGGGGAGCCGAGCTTTGAGACCACAGCCTTTCACTGCATGGTGGCCGGCGGTGTTGCCCTCGTCCCCACAATAGCCTCCGGCTTTTTCAGCTGGTGGGTGAACTATCACTATGCGACATCTAATGTCTTTGTTACGAAGATAGCCTTCTCAGCCCTGCTGTTTCTTATGTGCATGGCGGAAATGTGGCTGAGGTTCAGCGATCCGTCTATCTCGGCTGCCGGGACAGGGGTTTCCAACCTCTACAACGGTCTTCTGCTCCTTAATCTGCCTGTTATGGCGGTGATAGGGTTTAACGGCGGCAAGATCACCTGGGGATGACGTATACAATTCCATGGACGGAGTTGCGCCTGCGAAGCGAAGCCGAACTGAGTTCGGCGCGAGCGTGTACAGAAAAGGGACAGGA
>NZ_JAJAPB010000012.1 GCF_026226615.1 Geovibrio ferrireducens | reverse complement strand
CGTCCGTGTGGACACGAAGATACTGATAGAAGTCCTGATCGTCTGCGTAGTCGTTCGTACGCAGTCTGTAGCGGGACGTCAGCGTAAGGTATATCTTGGTATCATCTGTGATGCCTATACCCTCATGGCTCTCCTTAAACTGTCCGGGAGAGACCTGCTGCGTCCAGCTGTCCGGCGTGTTCGAAGCGCCGTTCTCAAATGCTTGTGCCTTCATTGCCGAAATTGACAATAAAAAACAAAAGAAAATGCACATAATCGACAGATAGCGCATACTTCCTCCAGAAATTTGAATAAATTTAACACCCTTAAATGATGTTTTAATTAGAATAAACATTTTGGACGATGCAGTAATAGTGAATAACCAGTAAAAAAACAGGTAGCAACTGGGTAAATTACTGGTGAATAATTACCATGTTAACAATAATTTATATCAAGGCACAATGAATCGCTGATAATAAATGTCAAATATTACTAAACTTAATGTTAAATATGAACTACATAGCAAATTATAATTTTATGAACGGAATATATTTACATAAACAAGCATTCGGGTTATCATTTCCGGCTTAAAAACTATACCGGGGAACATTTGCCGTGAGTACAAACATGAAGAACGAAATATCAAAAAGACGGACATTCGCCATAATATCCCACCCTGATGCGGGTAAAACCACTCTCACTGAAAAGCTTTTGCTTTACGGCGGTGCATTGGATCTCGCCGGATCGGTTACGGCGAAGAAAAAGCAGCGTGAAACATCGTCCGACTGGATGGAGCTTGAGAAAAAGCGCGGAATATCCATTTCATCCACCGTTCTTCAGTTTGAGTATAACGGCTACCAGTTCAACCTTCTGGACACCCCCGGTCACAAAGACTTCTCGGAAGACACATACCGCGTTCTGCTGGCGGTTGATGCCGCCATAATGGTGATAGACGCAGGAAAGGGGATCGAAAATCAAACCCTCAAGCTTTTTGAAGTATGCAGAAAACGAGGCGTGCCTATTTTCACCTTCATGAACAAGCTGGACAGACCGGCGAAATCCCCCCTTGAACTTATTGATCAGGTTGAGAAAGAACTTAATATACAGACATTTCCCGTCAACTGGCCTCTGGAGAGCGGCCCCTTCTTCAAAGGGGTTTATGACCGTGTAAAAAAACAGGTTCACCTTTTTGAAAAGGTTCCCGGAGGCGCGTATAAGGCTCCGGTATCCGTGCACGACTTTTCGGATGACAGCGTAAAGGAGAAACTCAGCGAAAAGGCATATGATGAGATAGCCGAAGAGCTTGATATGCTTGAGTTTGCGCACAACGGGCTTAATATGGATGAGGTACTCTCCGGCAAAACGACACCCGTTTTCTTCGGGAGTGCAGCCAACAACTTCGGTGTGGAGCTTCTCCTGAAAGGCTTCCTTGAATATTCCGGCGAACCTGTACCCAGAAATGCCAACGGCGCTCCGGTTCCGCTGGACAAGCCGGGCTTTACAGGCTTTGTCTTTAAGATTCAGACCAACATGAACCCCAAGCACCGTGACAGGATAGTGTTCATACGCGCCTGCTCCGGTAAATTTACGAGGGACATGACCGCCTACAACACCCGCACCGGGCGTGAGGTGCGCCTCTCCAACTCGCAGAGCGTTTTCGGGCAGGAGAGGGAGATTAAGGAAGAGGCCTATGCGGGGGACATCATTGGCTTTATCACGAATGCCGATCTGAGAATAGGTGATACCCTCACCACAGACCCGAAGATTGTCTACAACGAGATACCCCGTTTCGCTCCCGAAGTATTCGCTTACATGGAGAGCAACACTGTATCAAACTACAAGGCTTTCAGAAAAGGCATAGACCACCTTCTGGCGGAAGACCTTGTTCAGTCCTTTGAACTTGCGGGCTCCACAAGCGCCACACCGCTTCTGGGAGCTGTGGGACCTCTTCAGTTTGAGGTTCTCCAGTACAGGATGAAGGATGAATACGGAGTGGATGCGGTTCTGGTTTCAAAACCGTGGACGGTTCTGCGCTGGGTTGACCCTTCCGTCTCCGTTGATGAGCTTAAGAAGGCTGTTCCATACGACTGCGCATACGGCAAGGACGATAAGGGCAGGCTTGTCATCCTCTTCCCCAACGGGTGGACAATGCGCTACTTTATTGAAAAGAATAAGGAAATTATACTGCACGAATCACCCGCCGCCGGGGATTAGCCCCTTGCCGGACAAGACATTGCCAAGGGATGAGATTGCTTCACTTCGTTCGCAATGACAAAAATCCTCAAAGCGGAAGCGAAGAACGGAAGATATACAACTCCATGGAGGGAGTTGCGCCGTGCGAAGCGAAGGACGGTTTACCCGTCTGCGAGCGTGTGAAGAAACGGACAGGATGTACCGTTTCTGAACTATCAGAAGGCACATGGATTTGCCCGCGGAGCGCGTACCGCAGCAGAAGCGAGGAACGCAAACGAAGCCAGAGCAGCAAGCGGTTTTACCGCGCAGGCTGCGAGTGAAGAAAAACTGCATGGACGCAGGTTTTTCTGAACTATCTGCTAATCCGGGCTTTCAAACATATTTATCGGGTGGTTCGGTGCGTGGCTGCCGTGGATTATAATATCCGTCATATAATCAAGATTAACGCTCATACCTGAGAATACTGCCGCCGCTTTTTCATCCTGCCTTTTTCCGAAGAGTTCACCCGAAAGCCTGACAAGCTCCTCCCTGTTGTTTGCCCAAACCATTAGCCCCTGATCTATCTGGTATTTATCATAGTGGCTGATGAAGCTTCTGGTGGATATTGCAGGTGTGCCGAAGTAGCATGCCTCTGTGTTCAGTGTGCCGCCGCCCCCTATGAAAAGCCCTGCGAAAGCAAGAAGGTGCTGGATAATAATCTTCTCCTCTATCACGTAGGCATCGGGAAATTCTTTTTTCAGGTGGTCGCTCTCATATCTGGGGATAAAGATCACATTTGCGCCCGTGATCCTTTTAACTTCCATAATACCTTCATAAAGAAAGGGATATTTCCTGCTGACATAGCTTGATTTATACTCTTCCTCACGCACCACTATGTAGGGCTTCTCAGGGTCTATGCCGTACTTGGAGAATATTGCCCTGACGTACTCAAAATCCGCCCTGAAATCCTTAAGCCAGATAAGCGGGTCTATAAAGTTGTATTCGTATATCTGCTCCGGTTCCAGAGAGAAGCGCACGAAAATATCATCCGGCACGACAAACGGCTTAAACACCTTCTCTGACAGCGGAAGGGTGAGCCTTGCCTGCGGAAGAGCCTTCTTGAAGTTTGCCGAGTGATCTGAAAGGGGAATATCATAAAAATTTATAATAGGTATGCCCAGCCCGAAAGCCACCCTGTTGGCATCCACACTGCAAAGGCAGATCAGCTTGCTGGCCCTGTAGATGGATACGTACTCCATGAGTGCCTTCTGGCGTTCGATAGAGGCAGAAAGCTTGTCCGCCAGCCTTTCCCCGCCGAAAACGCCTCTGTCCACATACTCCATTTTATAAAGCTTGAGAAGCTCCACAATCTCGGAATATCCCTCTCCCTGACGGGTGGTGATGAGAACATCTCTCCCCTTGGCTTTTATGCCGTCTATAATCGGCTTGAAAAAGAGGACGCTTTTCGGGGTTATGAGGTCAAACCAGATCATATTATCCCCTTTTGGACATATTCGTCATACCACCACGGACGAAGAGGGATTACATCCTTCTCGCTGAAAATGTAGCCGAATTTGCCGGAATATTTAATCATGCCCACTGCGGGGATGTGCGGCTTGATAACCTCCATCTTGTTGGCGCAGGTGTACAGACAGTCTGAATGGCAGGCCTTGTTCCTGATAAGATGCAGAACTTCCACAGCTTTTTCAGATTCAAGGAGAGCATCCAGCGAACCCGTCTCCCTGAGATTGCCCATGTGGAGCTTTTTCATCCAGAGCAGGCAGGGATAAATGTTTCCGTAGGGGTCTATATCTATATTTCTGGAGCCCATATAGCAGTTGAAGTCAACCCTTCTGCCCTCAAAAAAGGCTTTCTGAAGGAAATATTTGCTGGCGTAGCGCCCCTTGTCGTAGCCTATAGCCACAAGCTGGCGGTCGATTTCGGCCAGTTCCTCATCAGTCCAGATGAAGCTTTCGCGGTTCAGCTCCTTCTTCGTGAGGTTGTCCGTGCAGTTTCTGTATCTCTCCGGGTTAAAGCGCCCGTAGCCTATGTAAAGTCCGACACCGAGCTTTTTCGCAAAGTTGTACACCCACTCTATGAGATGATAGTTCTCTTTATAGATCGTAAACTGAATCCTGAGAGCAACGCCTTTTATCCTGCTGAGGCGTTCCAGAGTCTCAACAGATTTGGCAAAGCCGTCCTTATGGAGGCGTATGCGCGCATTTGTCTCCTCATCACCGTCCATGGAAATATCAAGCCGGTATATGGGAACATGGCGGAGAACATATTCTGCTATCTCCTCATGGCGGTCGGGGAACCAGCCTGTGACCGGAGAATCGATCACCACATCCTTATGGTGGGCATAAAGGGAGTCAACCGCACGGAAATAAGTATCCGTAAGGTGCGGCTCACCGCCTGTTATGTGCACTTTTTTGAGATCCATGTACTTTGATGAAAAAACCGAATCAAGCTCACTGCGGGTGAGTTCCTTGTCCCTTTTGTCCTCAAGCCGCCATATGGAGCAGTAGCGGCAGGGGCCGGGGCAGTATTCCGTCAGAGTGTATGAAATGTCTTCTATTCTGTAATTCATTTATATCCCAAGGCGCTTTTTCAGCCCGTTCTTTATTTTTTCTGCGGAAAGGGCGTTCATCTCTTCCTCAAGCATTTCACGTGCCGCTTTCTTAAGGCGTATCTGTTCGTCCCTTATCCTTATGACTGCGGGTTCAGCGGCTTTCAGAAGATTGAGAAGCTCCGGCGGGCACGGCAAAAACTCCTCTATAAGTTTAATAGGGGCGGCAAAAAGAACCGCCTCGGCATATGCGCTTTCGGAAGCGTAATAGGGCTCAAACTCCGCCCGCTTTTCTATCATCTTAGTCACTATCTCTTTCTGCAAAATCTCATGCGGCATATGCCCGTGGTGATTGAGGCTGCCGGTCGGCCGGTCTCCGCCTATTACAAAATTCTTGGAAAACAGGTTTTTGCCGTGGCGTCTATAGTTTACCTTTGCCCTGTCAAAGAGGATGCTTCCGCCTAAAAGGTTTGCGAAATGGGCGATATAATAATCAGCACAGACACGGAAAGCGTCCGTATTCTCCGTTTTTATCAGGCGGAGCAGATCCGTCCTGAACATCATGGCGCTGGTGGTGCTCCAGCTCCATGTGGGTGTATGGATAACTCTGGGCGAAAGACTGGTTATCTCCTCCGGAGCGATGAAATCCGAGTGGAAATCGCTGATAACCGCTGAGCTTTCCGAAACCTGCCTGTTACGGAGACAGGTAAAGCCCGCCGACGGTCTGCGGAACAGATGAAGGTATATATGAGCGGAAACCGCGTCACTGTCCAGAAAATCATCCGCATCAACAAATACGGTAAACTCTCCCTTTGCTCTCTCAAGCCCGGAGAAAAAGGCGGCGAGCTGCCCTTTGTTCTCATGGTGCTGAACTATATCCGCTCTGTCAGAATATTCCTCTATTATCCGCCTGCTGCCGTCTGTTGAGCAGTCGTCAGTTATGATAAGCTGAATATGCGGATAGTCCTGATTAAGGCATGAATCCACACATTCCCGCAGGTATTTTTCATAGTTAAAGCTGGTGATGATAACTGAGACCAGCGGCATTTTTGCGCTGCCGATAGAAAGCTTTTCATCCGTATGCGCCTGAACTGCGGCTAACGTTTTCTCAACCAATTATTTTCTCCTGCTCTTTTATAAAATGTCCGGGATCGTCTATGTCTTCACCAAGCTTCCACGCCTTCGCCTCCGAAACGCCGTATATGGATGCGTAGTCACAGTGGAAGCCGTCGCATATTCTTCGGAGCGAGCATCCGGCGCATTCTTCGGGAAAAATGTATTCCTTGTGCTTCTCTCCTCTCAGTCTGGCATTCTGTCTGTAAAGAACATCTCTCGGAATATCAGCGCTGAAAAGCTTCAGCAGGTGGGTGTAGAGGTCAATATCCTTAAGATAATGCTCCCTTGTACCGTGCACGGAGGTTTTACCGAAGGAAATACCGTTGTATTCATCTATGCCGTACAGCAGTATGGGGATAGGCGTATCAAGCTCAGGGCTGTCCGACTTCTGGTTCATCCTTGTTGTCCATGTCCATGAGTTGAAGTCCCATTCATGATGATCATAGCTTAACTGCTGGAAGTTGTAAAAGTTTTTAAGATGTCTCCGCTCCGCCGTACACATAGGTAGGTAGCGCACATTAACCTCAATTCCTCCGGTTTCAAGGCGGTCAGCAGCTTCAGCCAGAATCGGCTTAAGCATACTGTAAGAGGGGACATTTCCGCTGCTTCTCCTTCCCTCCTCCATCTGATCAGAAAACGGGTTAAAGGCTATGAAGTTCACTACCGATGCTCCGGATGAAAGAGCCAGCTCTGTTATGCCTTTCAAATCCGCCACAGCGGTTTTTGTAAGGGTACAGTTAAAACGGAAGGGTATGCCTGCCTCATTGAGGTTTTCAATAGCTTTAAGCTGCTTTTTGCTGCTCCCTTTCACGCCTACTGCCTCGTCATAGGCATTCCCTAATCCGTGGACGCTGATCAGAAAATCATTTATGCCGGCATCCCTGTATCTCCCGCACTCGGCTTTTGACGCAAGCCTGATTCCGTTTGTGATAAGGGACGGAGCAAGCCCCATGGAAGAGCATTCTTTAACAAGATCAAATATTTCAGGGTAGATTGTCGGCTCACCGCCTTGAATGTCCACAGCAGTGTTGCCGTAAACCTCTCTCAGAGTGCGGCATATACGCAGAGCCTTGTCGTAGCTCATAAATCTGTTTTCAGGATGAGTTTTATCACTGATTTTATTTATAAAATAGCAGAAATGGCATTTGAGATTGCATGTCTGCCCCAGCCAGACCACACCCCGCTTTGTGAGAGTCCGTTCTCTTGTAACAGAATATCTCCTCACCTCACATGGCTCCTGAATATGTGCTTAAGCTCTTTGTCGGTCTTTATTTTACCGAGAAGAGGCATATCCATGCAGTACCAGAGTATGTGGCGGTAGAGCTCCAGAAGTCCCTTATCCATGTGCTCATGGGTGCGGAATTCGGACAGAAGGTTCCAGCCGTTGTTAAGAAAAGTCCCGCTTATTCCCGCCTTTTTCAGCGCCTCATCCTTGAGAGTGTTCCGCTTGCGCAGAAGCGTATACTTGAAGTCCTCGGAATGTTTTTTACCGTAGTAGCCGTTGCCGCCGTGCAGACGGTACAGCGTAAGTTTTTTATTAATATACAACGACTTGGCGAGAAAAGCCGCCTGAAAAACTATGGTGTCGTCCGCCTGAATGCGCCAGTCAGCCTCATTCACCGGGAAGATTTTTTCTGCCAGTTTCCTCGACACAGAAAGGGTGGAGGTGACATTTCCCGGATATTTTGACAGATAAAAGACCGGGAATATGTTCCAGCCGCAGTAGGGATACCGCTTGAGGCTGTCCTCCACAGGTCTGCCCTGCGCATCCGCCGCCTGATGGTCGGTGTATATATATTCCGCGCCTTCTCTGTGAGCCTTTGCAGTTTCCTCAAGCTTATCGGACGTGTACATGTCATCACTGTCCAGAAAGCACAGCACCTCGCCGCATGAGGCGTTCACGCCTGCGTTAAATGCGGATGCCTGACCGCCGTTTTCCTTGAACACCAGCGATATGCGGGAATCCTCCGCCGCAAGTCTTTCCGCTGCCGCGCGGGAATCATCCACCGAACCGTCATCGACAATGATAAGCTCAAAGTCCCTGAATGTCTGTCCCAGAACGGAGCGCACAGCATCCTCAATATATCTGCCATAGTTGTAGTTATTCAGAATAACGGAAATAAACGGTCTGCCGCTCATTATATATCCTTAAGCAGTTCATTCAGGGAAATTTTCGGGAACGAATCCAGCATAGTCCTTGCTGATGCGTTGAAAACCCTGAAATCATCTTCTGTTATATTCTCTCTCACATAGTCGAAAAATGCCTTCTGCTTTTCGAGATCGGGATAAGTCCACTTCTCCCCTTTTTTCCGGTAGGCAGGATGAAAATGGTTGCACTCACCCGCGCTTTCTATGACACCGCCTTTGCATCCGGCGGGAACACTGAAACTGAAATCCATCCCGATAAAATAAACTTCCTTAAATCCCATATACTTTGCAAACTGCAGCTGGGAAGCGGTAACACTGCTCCCGCCGGCCACTCCGTGAATTATGTCATGGGAAAACGGCAGGTCGGTATATCCGTAAAAGCACGTACTGCCGTCAGCTTCAAGCTTATCCGCAACGCCGTATTCAAAAAACTTACTGCATTTTAATGAGTTTATCACATCACAGCAGTTCTCCGCCACGAGATAATCCTCAACAAAGTAGTAGGACGGTCTCCATTCTGTCTGTTCGTAAATGAGATATATTTTATTGGAGGCGAAGCATATTTCACTTCGGATCATATCAAGGGCTCCGGCAGTCAGGCCGGGTCCGTTGCCCACTATGAAGCATCTCTCCCCTTTGTGGGCGTTTCTGAACGAGAGAAGCCGCCCTGTGTTTGCGGCGGGGTCAAAACCTGCGGGGAGCTCTGCCATAGGCGCTGTTATCACGGGGATGAAGACCCCTGTGCGGCTGTGGATATTCCCTTTCTGCCCTCGTCCGGTGATCAGTGCGGAAAAGCGGTTCTGGGTTTTCAGGAACTCAGCCCAGCCTGCTGTCTTTATCCCTCTGAACTCACCTTCGGCGAAATCATCAACAATGCAGGTAACCTTATACCCGGCTCCCTTCGCCCATTTAAGAGCGTTTTCCGCGGCTCTGCCTGTTCCGAAAACGGCGTACTCAGCCATTTATCCCTTCCGTGAGAGAGTACAGGGTTTCGGCTATTCTCAGATCTTCCTCGGTTTTTATAACGTGTGCGGAGTATTTTTTCAGCGGAAAGCTTTTCACATCGCCGGAATAGGTTCCGCAGCCTCCGCTTTCGTATGCTTTCATATATGTTTCCCGTTTCCAGCCTGTTATGCTCCACGCTATTTTCTCCACGGGTTTAAGGTCCTGCGAGTTTTCCTTTCTTGCAAATGTAAAATTAACCGGACTGCCGTCAAACAGGCACTCCAGAATGATCTCCTCCACACTCAGCAGAGTATCGCATCCGCTTTCAGTGAGAAGCTCCGTGAATCCTTTTATCTCCTCAACGGAGAGAAGAGGGGCTATGGAATGAAGCTGCACAACGTAATCACACTCGTGGCGGGAGAAAAATTCATAAACAAAGTCCTCGCTGGTGGCGGTATTGTCCGCCAGTTTCTCAGGCCTTTTGTGAAACTGCGCCCCCTCACTCAGGGCAAGCCTGCCGAGTTCATCACTCTCCGTGTTTGCCCACACCTCATCAAATACCCCTGCGGAAAGAGCCTTGCGCACTGCAAGAGCAAACAGCGGCACACCGTTTAAGGTGCGCAGATTTTTCTGTTTCAGTCTCTGGCTGCCGAGCCTTGCGGGTATCATACAGATTACTTTCATAAATCAAGCCTTCCGTTGTGAGCAAAAACCGTAACTCTGTTCGGGGCGCTCCCTTTCTCAATCCTGTAGGTTCCGCCTGCGGCCTTAACCAGACCGAGCCCGGCCGCCACATCCCATATGCCTATATCTGTCTCAAAATAAGCGTCCAGCCTGCCTTCCGCCACGTAAGCGAGGGAAAGCGCCGCACTGCCTATGAATCTTACCTTTTTAAACCGCTTTAAGAACACTATGTCTTTCAGCATTTCTTCATCTGAATAATCTCTGTACACAGAGAATCCGGAAGCAACAGCGGCCTTTTCCGCAGAATCAGCGTCACTGCACTGTATCTTCTCGCCGTCTGCGAAGCATCCGCCCCCTGTTCCGGCATAATACAGCGTATCCCTGAAAATGTCATACACATACGACACCTGCGGCACACAGCTTTTCCACAGTGAAACCGACACAGCCGCATGGGGCAGCCCTCGGTGAAAATTATATGATCCGTCCAGCGGATCGAGTATCCAGAATGACCCCTGCACCGATGTATAATCAGGCTGCTCCCCCTCTTCGGAGAGGACGGGAAGCCCGGTGAAATCCGTGAGGAACATGCTCAGTTTTTCATGGAGCTCCGTATCTGTGTTAAGCTTTATATCCCTGCCCGAATCGGACAGGCATTCGCTCCCCGCAGTCAGAGCTTCCCTGCCTGCGCTGCGTATGAAGCTTCCGGCACGCCTTTCGTCAAACACCTCTGCACCCGCTGAGGGCTCTCAGCGCCGCTTCGCCCATTGCCCTCACAGCCTCTTCGGAGTTGCCGCCTATGTGCGGCGTGCAGACCACGTTTTCCATGCCGCAGAGCTCCACATCATAAAACGGCTCTGTATCGTAAACATCAAAACAGGCTCCGCCGAGGCGGTTTTCTTTCAACGCTGTCTTCACAGCATCCGTGTCAACCACGCCGCCGCGGGAAGTGTTTATAAGAAGTGCAGAGGGCTTCATCAGTCTCAGCGCCTGTTCATTTATCATATTCCTTGTTTCCGCCGTCAGCGGCACATGGAGGGAGACGACATCCGCACTGCGGAAAATCTCCTCCTTTGAGGCTGGCAGTGCGCCGTTTGCCGCACAGAAGTCATCAATCGGGAGTATGTCATTGCAGAGAATCCTGCACCCGAAAGGCTTAAGCAGCATCACGACTTCACGCCCGATGTTTCCCGTGCCTATTATCCCCACTGTTTTGCCGGAGAGCTCACACCCGCCGTTTTTTACCCAATCTCCGCCGCGCATTCTCAGGGATGAGGCAAAAATATTGCGCATATGCCCCAGCATGAACCCAAGCACAAGCTCCGCCACGGAACGTCTGTTTACTCCCTCCGCGCCGAAAACCTGCACACCTCGTTCTGCGCATGCGGCAAGGTCTATATTATCAAGCCCCACACCGTACTTGGCAACAGCCTTAAGTTTCGGCAGTGCCTTGAGCGTTTTTCCGTCTATTTTGTCCAGACCGACGATCAGCGCCGTACAGTCTCTGTAAATCTCTGTCAGTTCTTCAAACGTCAGTCTGCGCCCGAAGGGGTTGAATATCACCCCACCGAACATCTCCTCCGCTTTTCTGCGGAGATATTCGCACTTGCTGAAAGCAACGGTTGTAACCCCTGTCTCAGTGGGCATCACACACACCGGAGTTTCTGTATATCCTGTCCACAAGCTCCATGACGCCCAGCGCCTCATCTATGCTGCCGTGTTTAAGGGGAGCGCCCTCCGCGACTGCACTTATGAAGTCCTCAAGTTCAAGCTTCCACGAATCGTCATACTCAAACCATGTGGTCTCCTCTTTGGGCTTGCCCATGGCGAAGGTGACATCCTCAAACTCCCTGCGCCCGGTAACAAGTTTTTCAGGAGCATAGCTGCGTGTGGCGGAAAGAATGCCGTCTAGATTCACGAAACCGTCCTCAAGGCATATCTCAAGGAGGAATTTATGCCGCCACTGGGTTGCGGAGGAGTGAAGCATGGCTGTTACGCTTTTATCGGTCTGCATTATGGCAAATGCGTTGTCCTCCGCCTCCACCTTCCAGTAAAGGCTGGTGACAAAGCTGTTTATCTTCGTGAACGGCTCCCCCGCGAAATGGAGCATCAGATCAAGCATGTGTATGCCCTGATCAATCAGGATTCCGCCGCCGCTGTACTTGCGGTAGTTGCGCCAGTTTTTGTCGTAATCTATGCTGCCCGCCTTGCCGTAAACACCGCGCATCCAGAGAATACGCCCGTAGCTGCCGGAATCTATTATCTCCTTTGCTTTTATAACGGAGTAGTGGAAGCGGTGGTTAAAGCCGTATTTCAGCACGAGGCCGGAGCTCTTCGCAACCTCCTCCACCTCTTTCAGTTCGGAGTAGGTTGTCGCCGGGGGCTTTTCACAGAAAACATGCTTTCCGGCAAGCAGCGCCTTTTTGGTGTATTCCGCTGTCACGTTGTTGTAGGTGCAGATGAAAACCGAGTCTATATCCTGTTCCAGAAGGCAGTCGAAGTCATCGCAGATGTGCACGTCCGCAGGGAGGATATTTTTGTCTATATCATACACGGCCGCAAGGGTGATCTGTCTGTTTTTTGCTATCTCCGCCGCCCTTATTCTGCCCATTTTGCCGAATCCGGCCATGCCCGCTTTTATCATCACTACTCCAGAGTGTACTTGGTGGATGCCCCTTCCTTCGTTGCCACAAAGTAGGAATAAATTATGTGATCAAGTATCATGTGCATGTCTTCCACAAGGCCGTACTCCCCTTTTTCGGTCTGCACGTGAAAGCTTATGTCGGACAGTTCCCTTAATTTCCCGCCGTCAAACCCTGTGCAGCCGATTATCCGTGCTCCTAAACTCCGTGCGTATTCGGCGGCCTTCACTATGTTCGGGGAATTGCCGCTGGCGGAGATGGCTACCAGCACATCCCCTTTTTTAAGGCGGTTTTTTAGCTGGGCGTAGAATATGTTGTCGTAGCCCACATCGTTTGAAATAGCCGTAACCGCCGGGATATTATCGGAAAGGCACATGACACTGAAATTTTTTATGCCCCTGAGCTTCAGCCCCACCCCCAGATCCGTTGCAAAATGGGAAGCCGTGGCGGCGCTCCCTCCGTTGCCCATGAAATAGACAGTGTTCTCAAAGGGATCAAGCCCGTCAAGAAGCTCAATAATTCTGTTAACCGCTTCTGTATCGGCGGAATCGAGCAGTTTAATCAGCTTGTTTATATAGACTGCGGTGAAATTACTCATTATCATTCTCCGACTTCATTTCGGGTAAGGTCCTGTTGGCAGACCTTCGTATAAATCTATCAACGGCAGAGCATCCCCGAAAAGTTCCCTGCATCTTTTACGCATCATTTCCTGCTTGCAGTCGGACGAAAGAATTATAGCATCCGCCTGTGTGGTGTCCCACTCAGAAGCCTTCACCGGAGTAAGCCCCCAGAAGTTCTTCGTTTTATCAGGATAATCGTCCAAAACCGCTGCAATACACGGCATATTCAGTTTTCCAAACACATCATTCATCCATTCGGTATGTCTGCCGGCACCGAACAGTGCTATCCTTTTTATCCCGTCCTCATTCACCAGCTTTTTCAGAGCTTCGGAAACATTATAGCGTTTGGACACAAAGCCGCTATTAAGTCTGCCTTTATCCGCAGTGAAGTAAACTGTTGTCTGTGAAACGGGTATATATTTGCCAACATTCTGAAAAGGGCTGATGTAATAACCTATTTCCTTTATTACGTCTCTGCGGTTGTCTATAAACCTGTTCAGCGCATGAGTAACTTCGGGAGTATCCACATTACCATAATCATCCACAAGCATAATCCCGTTTTCTGCCAACAGATGAATGTATTCTTCCATATCCTGCATGGCATAATACATCCGGTGATCACCGTCCACGTATATGATGTCGTATTCTTTGCTTTTGTACGCTGAATCAAAATATTCGGCAGAAGTCATCCGGTGAAGGCTGTAGCCTTTGCTGTCGTAGTATTTCTTTGCAGATAAATAGATTTTATCAGCATCCGATGATGAATCCCAGTATGCTCCGGTGTACGGATCATCATCTGAACCAAGATAGGGATCAACACCGTCATAGCTGATTATATTGAGGGAAGAACTGGCAAAAAGCTTTGTCAACCCTGCCTTAAAAACGCCTATTTCCAATATTCGCACTTCATTTCCTCTGAAGTATTTCTCCATCACTGAGACTATTCCTGCCGGAGCCCGTGCCCCTTCGGAAGGCTTTGACGGAGAACAGAGTTCTTCTATATTAAAAATTGATTTATCACACATATACATTCAACTTCAGGAACGGCGAATTTTCAAAGATGAAGCTATTCATTATATCGGCTCCTTTCTTATTGCCTCAAAGTACTGTTATATTTCTTGTTTAATGATTTCAATATCGGTCATTTTATGCCGGGCAAGAGCCTGAATTCTCTTCGCAAATATTTCAGAGGGCAGAGCATATAATGCTTCATTATCAGAATACAGGCAATACTTCAGAAGTCTGGCCGCATGTTTTATCCAGTTTTCCTTCATTAAATCTGTAAAACCGTATATCAGGGCGCTGTTAATGACACTGTCAATATCTTCCGCCCTGAATGCCTCGTAACAGCAGCCCTTATCCCTAAGCTGGTTATAGCCTGTCATAACCACAGGCTTCCCTCTGGTCAGCGCCATATATGACATCTGCGACAGAACAGTCAACGTGACATCTGCAATATCAATACATTCTTCCACATTTACATCATCAACTATGATGTAATGCTCAGTCCTGAGTGACTCAGGCAGGTGACTTTTGGCATAAGGATGTGGCTTAAATACCATGAACCACCCGTTCAACTCCGCTCTTTGCGCCATATCTTCAAACAGATGGGCTGAACTGCGGTAAAACGGGGAATGGAAAGTGGACGCAGCTATGTCATAAGGGAATATTCCGGAACTGTAATCATTATGACCAGCGACAAAAACTATTTTTTGGTCTATCCCTTCAAGCATCCTGTCGAGCCTACCTTTTTTTGGCTGCTTCGCACGGTTCATTTCAGTGTTCTTTATACATTCAACAGCCTTAACTGCTTTTATGCAGTCAGCCTCATCTACATGCAGGCTGTTGAAAGCCTCAGTGTTAAGGGCTACCCAGCTTTCCCCCATCTGCCCCTGAATATCAAACTGAAAAGTTCCGGGCAGACAGCCAAATTCCATATAGACAGTTTTTGTACCGGTAAAATCACAGGCCAGTTTCACTACTTTGAAGAGAGGATGAAACTCATTCCATATAACTGCTATATCGGGTTTATAGCTTTCCAGCATATTCAGTGTATAGCTGAACATCTGCCCAACAGCGGAAAGCGCCTGTTCATAACTGATGTCGTGGTTCTCTTCGAGTGTATATTTAAGATGTACAGCATAGGTTTCAAGAGTATACCTGATATTCCTGTTTTCAGGAAGATCCACCGTTGAGCTTCGCTCAGTGCACTTTGTCACAGTTTCAGGTGCGTTAAAAACAAAAGCATTGGGCAAATCAATATCAGGAGAATTTAATGCTAAGTTGAGCAATAAGTAATGCGATGAGTCCGAATGGACTATAACTGATTCCATAAATTTATTCTTATCTGATGATCTGTTGTAAAAACCTGCCCAAATAATTCTTTCAGCGCATGAATCTGTCAGGGAAGGCAAAACGGGGGAAATGTTTTTCTCACCGCTGTATTCCACCGGACGGTGCTTAGGCTTCTTCTGAGGCAGAGGGAAATCATTGTATAAACTTAACAGCGGCAGTGCATCACCGTAAAGTCTGATGCATCTTTCCCTGAATACTGTGTGGTTTACATCTGTTGAAAGCAGAATCGCATCAGCATCCGAAGGGTTGAAAAGATCCGCCTTCATCGGTTTTTTTCCGAAAAACATTTTTGTTTCGTCAGGATTGTCATCCAGCACTGCGACGATGTCAGGTCTCACTGATGATGTCCTGAGCCTTGCCAGCCATTCAGTGTGTCTTCCGGCACCAAATATCGCCAAGCGTCTGATGCCTTGATTCACGGCAAGTTCCCTTAAAAAAGATGATAGATAATAGCGCTTGGAGCTTATGGGTTTCTGTGATTCAAGCAGATTCTTGTTTACAGTTAAGTAAACTGTCGTCTGTGACACCGGAACATATTTGCCCGGATTCTGAAACTCGTTTAGATAATAGCCTATATTTTCAATCACATCTCTGTAACTGTGGATGAATTCATTTACTGCTTTTGTAACTCCCGGTGTTCCGGCACTTGCATAGTTATCTATAAGGAAAACACCACCTTCCGTGAGCATATGAACAAATTCTTCAAAATCATAAAGCGCATACTCAAAACTATGATCCCCATCAACATAAATTATATCATATTCCATTTTGCCAAAAAAATTGTCAAAATATTCGGAAGAAGTCATTCTATGAAGACTGAATCCTTGGTTATCGTAGTATTCTTTTGCTTTTTTATATACCGACTCGGCCTCTAAAGCATTTCCCCAGTACAAACCGGTATAAGGATCATCCTTAGAGCCAAGATACGGGTCAACACCATCGTAAGCTTCAATATTAAGAGAAGATTCAGCAAATACCTTGGTCAGGCCTGCCTTAAAAACGCCTATTTCAAGTATCCTGACCTTTTTATTGCCGAAATGCTTCTCCATTAAGGGAACTATAGCCGCAGACGCACGGAGGTCACTGCTGATGGGCAGGCTTAGTTTTTTTATGTTGAAAATCGATTTGTCTGCCATACAATCTCCGGCATAGTTTATTTCGGGTATGGCCCTTGGGGCAGACCATCGTATAAATCTATCAACGGCAGAGCATCCCCATACAGTTCTTTACACCTTTTTGCAAAAAAATCCTGCTTACAGTCGGACGAAAGGATTATTGCATCAGCGTTAGATGTGTTCCATTTTTCAGCTTTTTCAGCAGGAATACCCCAGAATCTTTTTACAGGATCCGGATTATCATCCAGAACTGCTGTCACATTCTCTTTTTTGTATTCCTGAAGAAAATCACAGATCCACTCGGTATGACGCCCTGCACCGAATACTGCAATCCTATGGTAGGTTTCGGTTATTTTATCCAGCCTGAGTTTCAGCATGAGCCGCAGAATAGAGAGGAAAAATACCGCCTCAGTGCTTTTCGGGAGCATCTGCTCTCCAAATAGATAATCAATACGCTCTTTTTTGTAAAACTCATTGAGTGATGGAAAAAGAATAGTTTCTCTGAAACTATTTCTGTTATGGTCTGTATTTCCGAACACGGCATTTGAATGCTTGCGGTAATAGCCCAGAGATTCCGGTATAGAGATGACGTTTCCGAAAACAATAGAAGTTCGGGTGAGAAATCCATCTGCGCTGATTCTAAACTGCTGCGGAACAGGCATAACCTTATTCAGAATCTCCCTTCTGAAACATAGCCCTGATGTACCTACAAAATGCACAGGTTCTCTTTTCTCTATATAATGATTAAGAATATTTCCCGAATAGAGTGTCGGGTATAGCGGAGAAACTTTTCCGTCTTCCCATACATCCACCATATGCTGAAGGAAAGCATGATTGCCATCCAACAGCCTGTCCCATTTAACAATTGTCTCAAGCTTGTGGGGCATCCACCAGTCATCACTGTCTAAGAAGGCGATTATATCGCCCCTTGATGCCTCAAAACCTGCGTTAAAGGCGGAGGCCTGCCCGCCGTTTTCCTTGAATATCTTTATTATGCGCGGATCAGAGAAGGAATCTATCACGCTTACTGAATCATCTTTTGAACCGTCATCCACAATTATAAGCTCAAAATTACCGTAAGTCTGGTTCAGTACGCTCTCCACGCACTGAGCGATGAAGCGACCGTAGTTGTAGTTGTTGATAAGAACGGAAATAAAGGGGCTGTCAGTCATCAGAAAACACTCTCCGAATAATTAAAGCAAACTTCTCGGAATTTCATCAGAAGCAAGGGAGCGGTCTGAAACTATTTCAAGCTCAATACCCTTTGAAAGAAGCCATTTATACATCGCTGATGTTGAGGCCGCAATTTTCTCCACTTCATCATCATAAAAACCGGGAGTATTTATCAGTTTAAGATCCGAATCTTCCAGATCTCTGACAATGCTCTTTCCGCCGGGCTGCAAAGTCACGAGCTTACCTTTTCTCAGTAAATTTGATGGCAGTTTATTGAGCATCAGGTGTTCACCCTCTTTGTAGAAATGGGGCATTATCTGCGAATCAGGTATACCTATGTCCCAGCCGGCAATGATGATTTTACTGACTCCCAAATGGACAGCCAGATAAAAACCCAATTCATAGACAATTCCGGGACCAAGAGGGCGGTTTATTGTTTTTTCAAACAGGTAGTCTTCAAAATTCTGTGCAACGCACAGTCTCTTCTGGAGTTTTTCTTCAAGAGGCAAATCGCTACCAGCATTAATCAGGGGGAAAAGAAGATCAGGTAATAAAAAAGGGGTCTCCGGGTCTACAGGATGCTTTTCCGCCAGCAAAATTGGGCGTGGTTCTGCGTAGTCATATTTTTTATAATTCCATGAGTTTAGCAAATGAAAATCAGCAATATCCCCAACAGTATCATAAGTTTGCTTCACAGAGACAACGAGTTCGTCTTTTAGCCTCTTGCGAAGGTAATCAGCAGTGTAGTTCCCGAAAGAGGGCCCGCAGGTCAGAATGTACGCCGTTTTTCCGGTGTATGCTCCCTTGAGAACGGAGAGCTTTTCATATATGCCGTCACATTTCTTAATTTTTTCTCTGATCAATGCTGTTGCTCTGTCCATATATCAAACCTTTTTATATATTTGGATTAAGTTTCCTTACTCTTTCGGCGGTCAATGTTTTGCGTTGTTCAAAGGATGCATAATGGTGTGTTTCTCTCAATACGCTTCCATTTGCAACAAAAACAAGATCAACCTGCCCCAGAGCATCATCCAGAGGCCTGTATGTGGCTCCGAAAATATCGTAAACTGAAAAATTTCTTTCATTCATAAATGCGACCACATCAAAAAATGTTGGCGATTCTTTATAAAACTGAAATAAAGAGACCTCCATAATCACGATTTCAGTCTCTTTAAGAATTTTCTCTGCACCTTTAAGCACTTCAAGCTCAAAACCCTGAACATCGATCTTTATTACAAACGGTCCCTTAAGACCGTATTTTTCAGTTTCACCGTCCAAGGTCACCACCGGAACGGTTCTTTCCACACCATCTACATGAGCTCCCTCAGACTCCTTCAAAACAGATGAGCCGCTCATATCAGGATGCACATTCATCGTAATGCTTCCTTCTCTGCTCCCGGCAGCAGACAATGTGTAAACTGCCGGATATTCAGATGCAATTTTATCCAGAACTCCTTTGTACTCCTCCAGCGGCTCTACCATAAGATAACGTACAGAGTCAAAGATTCCGTACAGTCCGTTTGTTCCGTAGGCAACTCCCACATCTATAATCGTCTGAGGATTTACACCCTTGTTTTTTATATGGGTAAGCACTGATAAAAGACCGTTACGTTTAAACATTTTTCTCTCCCGCTCAAAATTGTGCCGACTCGGTGCACTCAGGCATATATGCCTTAAGAAACGAGTCTATTATATATTCTATGGAACAATGAACTATTCTATCGTAAATATCATTTTTTTATTCCGGAAGAGTTACTCATATGAATTCCCTTATAAAAAGATCTCTGTTTTGCATCCATGTGCTGATATTTTTTCAGCCAGAAGCATTTGTCTTTCAGCTATATCCGCCGGTCTGTTCTGCCCTGTCAGCCCTGCCGCCTTTGTGCCCGCATTTGCAGAATATCTGAAAATGAAGGCAGAATCTATTTTTACTTTCCTGAAAATATCCGCTGTAAGTTCAATATCCTCTTCAGTTTCACCGGGAAAACCAGCGATAAGATGAGTTGAAATCACAAGCTCAGGTTTTTCAGTTCGCAATCTGCAAAGCATCTCCGTCACTTTCTCTATATCATAAACTCTGTTCATCCGCCTCAACACGTCCGGACTGCCTGACTGCAATGGAATACCTATCTGAACCACCCGCCCTTTTTGAATAAACCGGATGATTTCAGCACCGTATTTCAGCAGATAACGAGGGTGCACGTCATTGAGGCCCCACTTTACACTTTCATCATCGGAAGCTTTATCCAGTGCGTTCAGCAGTTCGGGATAGCTCAGCCCTATGTCCTCTCCGTAGGAGGCAGGATCATTTGCATGAATTGTTACCCGTTTATGCCCGCAGTCCAGTATGCGCAGATAATCGCTCACGCATTCCTCAAGGGGCTTGCTTTTCAGGCGTCCAAGAGCCATAGGGTGGGAGCAGTAGCTGCATGAATTATTGCACCCTTCGCTTATCCTGAGGATCGGCGCGGGCTTTTTTGATTTTACATTGTTCCGCACTTCAACCGGGTTCAACGCATCAGGATCAAAAGGACTCATAACTCTGATATCCGGCTCAAACGAATCCGGAACATCACAGAGTTTCACGGTAAATTCAGGGAAAAACTCTTCTAGCCCTTCCGGATTTTTTGTGCTGAAAAATTCGCCGCTGAAAACCTTCTCAAACTCATCATGTGCCATATCCGGCAGACAGCCGTAAACTATCAGCCTTTTGCCCTGTTTTTTGAGTTCCTCAAGCATACCCACAGCAGTTGCGGTATATGACGAGACAAAGGCGCATGTAACGGCTATAACCGCATCAGCACTCTCCGCTGTTTCCGCCTCTGTCCATCCGTTGGCGGCGAAGTATCTCTTAAAGCGTTCCGTGTCAAGCCCGCGTTTCATGCAGACCTGATTACCCGCAAAGTATATTTTCATAAGAACAATTCTTTTATTTTGGAATGATTTTTATACGCATTTTCCAAAGAATAATTCCCTTTATTTTTCTTAGATCCGAAATGATAAAGCCATACCTCTGCAAGATTTTTATAGAATTCCGCCATATCTCCTGTCATCCACGGGCGTATTTGAAGATTTATCATATCATTAGGAGGAACAGGCACAACTTCCACATCAGACATATTCTCAAAGGCAAAATCAAGCTTGACTCCTTGCCTCTCATATTCCTCAACAATACGGTCTTTGGGCTGCGGGGCATAAAGATAAAACATTGAAACCGCTTTACCGTCTGAAACTCCATCGATGATTTTAGCAAGCCCCACACTCTGCCGTATATCATCAAACTCTTCACCCGGAATACCAAAGAGAAATGCAGTAACAAACGGTACAGAGGCTGAAGTAAGATTTCTGATCAGTGCAACGGCTTTGTCCGTGTCTATATGTTTATTCAGAATTTTCCTTATTCTAGCGGAACCTGATTCAATACACATAGTTACGCCGATTTTCCCTTTTATCAGCGCTTCTTGAATTTTCGGAGTAAAGTTATTCAAATGTCCGTAAACCCTTTGTATTCTATATCCTTTTTTCTCAGCATGAGCAAACACATCCAGAGCACGGTTCTCATTTATAAGAAAATTGTCATCAATAAAGCTGAAGTTCGTGCATGAGAAACTCACAGAATTGCTGTCCATCTCGTCAATAATTGACTGAGCTGTTCTCAGGAAATATTTCCCTTTTTCATTAAAGGTGTTATAGCAGAAACTGCATTTGTAGGGACAGCCTCTTGAGGTTATTAAAGGGATGGAATTCATTTTCTTGATCCCTTTTTCCCACAACCTCAAATCTATTGCCGGAAGATTTTCTATATCTCCATTGAAACTGTACAGACGGCCTATTTCATACTTATTTTCATCTTTCCTAAAAGATATATAAGGGTTGAACAGAACTTTACCCGGTTCTTTATCAGCAAGGTAGGCCGCAAGCTGAACAATAGTCTCCTCTCCTGCACCCATAACAATAAAATCGACATCGGCCTTCCTGAAGCATTCCTCAGGAAGAGACGATGCAAGAGGCCCTCCCCAGACAACCGGTAAATCTGGACGCATAGCCTTTACTTCCCTCGTCAGCTTTAGACAATTTTTCAGATTTGCCCCCATATACGCAGACATACCGACAAACAGCAGTTCATCGTCAAGAGCAATACGGATCATCTCTTCATAATTTTCCTCAACTTGAGGGTCGACAAAGATAACCCTATAGCCGCTCTCACGGAGTGCCGATGCAACAGAGATAATACCCAAAGGAGGGCCGAATGAGGAATAACGGCGTTCACTCACAGAAAATGAAGAGTTTATAAGAAGCACCTTTTTCACTTTGCCTCCATGCTCATCATGACAGTGTATTCATCAAATATATTGATTTTCCTGAAGAGGCTCATTCCGAGTTCATAACGTTTCCGCCATGAATCATGCAGGATTACGAGCCCCTTTTCGGCAAGGCACCTGCTGGCCGCAAACATACATTCGTTCCGCCTTCTTCCGTCCACAAACACAAGATCAAATTTTTTACCTGTTGAGAAGGGAAATGTTGCATAATTATATTCCTCAGCATCCCAAGGCCATATCTGCCCTGTCTGAGAAATGCTGCAAGCCTCCAGATAAGGCTGGCAGGGCCTTAATTTCTCCAGAATATCATCCTGATATTTCTTGTTATCGTCTATGCTCAGAATATACTCCGTACCCCATATGCCTGCAAAATAGCTGAAAAGATAGGTGGAATACCCGCTGCCCCATTCCAGAATATGGCGGGGTTTAATATCAAGCGAACACAGAAGAAGGTAAAATTCGTTAGCATGAACTCTTGCGTAAAAGGGCATAGCCTCCCATTCCGAAACAGACAGCATCAGAATATCAAGCACTCTGCTGTCCGGTTCCGCATAATGTCTGAATTCGGGTTTCACCACCCTTACATCATTCGGTTCAGTCATCCGACTTTCTCCGTGATGTAAAAAAGATATTCATAGACCATTTGTCAGCAGGAGCGGCATTCTTACGCCGGATGCGCCTGCCGCTTATTTCATATTCAAACCCTTTATCTTCGAGAAGATGTAGAATACTTCCCAAACTGTTCTCTGCCGTTTCAGAATCATAATGATACTCAATGAAGCCTGCTCCGCAGTTTTCAATCAGCTTATCCTCCGCTTCCCTGCACACAGCTTCCTCAGCTCCCTCTATATCCAGCTTGAGGAAGTCGGTGTATTCGCTCATGTGCCTGCTGAGGCGAACGGTCTGAACATCTATTGTACGGGACTCAAGGGCTGAGAACCTCCCTGCTATCCCTGAGCCCATAGGCATGGCCGGGTAAACGGTGAACTGGACCGTTCCTTCGGAATCACTCAAGGCATAAGGATGCAGGGTAATGCCCTTCCACCCGTTTGATTCTATATTCTCTTTGCAGATTTCAAAAAGTTCGGGGTTCGGCTCAAAAGCGGTTATAACAGATGAGGGATAAAGCCATTTGAAATAGGCAAGTGCCATTCCAGCATTCGCACCGCCGTCTATAATGAAAGGTGCTTCCTTCTCGCTTGTAAAATAGTAGTTTTCTTCAAGGAAGATCTCCCTGAACTGCACAAGGACATCGAAAGGACTGGCAATTTTCAGTCTGAAACCAAGAACATCAGCGAAACCCGCCCCGGCATTTTCCCGAACCATTTTCTCCAGAGCCGCATACTGCAAACCAACAGACATTCCGAACCGTTTTTCTGCCCGCTCAATATCAGCAAGCAGTCCATAGTTTTCTGACAGTCTCTCGGCATCAGCCTCAGCATAAATGCCCGTGGAGCGTCCGCGCCTTTTATCCTCTGCCAGAAGATACGCATAACGCGGAGTATCAAACACTGATGAAAACCTGAACAGCCGAGAATAACCGTCTCTCAGAGAGGAATCTGCACTGTACGCCGTTTCAGTATTTTTCTCGGCATCTGCCGTTCTGCCCTTACGGGCAAGCAGTTCAGCATATTTCAGCCTCTGCTCAGGCGACATTCTGCCGCATGCATCGTCCTTTTCAAACCATATGAGGGCAGCGGCATAATTTTTCATCAGCAAAAACTCTGCGGCAGCCATTGAGAAACCGTCTTTCAGAGAGGAATCTGCACTATATGCCTCGTTAATCAGCTTTTCTGCCATGTCTGCCTGCACAGGCGCAATAATACGCCCAGCTACAAGCTTAAAACCGTTTGTGATGCGGCCGAGTTCAATATCCCTTTTTATAATTTCAATAACTTCCGCGCGTTCAGCTTTCCCCGCACGGAGAAGAGACCAGCCCATATGACCGAAGCCGTTCACCGCCGCAGTATTTTCGGAATACGTTTCCAGAACTATTGCGGAAGCAGTGGCAGCGTCACCGCTCAGCGCAATACATTCAGCATGACGGAGTTTTCCCCACCATGTCTGCCTGCCGGAGGCACTGTCTTTTTCAAAAAGTCTGAGCGCATCATTGTACTGTCTGATATGTGCCAGAAAATAGGCAAGGCGGGAGAGGGCATTTTTATATTCAGAGTCTGTTTTATTGATTTTATCCGCTGCGGCCTCAGCCTCGGCAAAGTCAAAATATTCTTTATCAGCAGCTTCTTTCAGCATCATAAGCCAGCGGTAATCTGCAGGCATTGAACCGAAAAGCAGTTCCATGAATCCGTTCAAAAAACACTCCGTTTTCTAAAGATAGAGATAAGCTATGTATCGTAAATTCCGGTGAAATGATAAGCCTGAAAAGCATTCTCAGAAACAGGTATCTTATCCCAGAGATGTTCTTTATAAGCGTAAAAATTATCCCGATGGGCGAAAGAATCTCGAATCCGTGATGCATCCTGATACCCAAGGCCTCTGGAAACCAACGCAAGAAGAAAATATAAAGCCGGCAGATTGGTATTCAGAAAAAACTCTTTATCTTTCTCATAAAGCCGACCCATAAAAGCGTGGGCAGAGTCAAAATCTTTCAGAAAAACCTTAACGAACGCAGCCTGAAGGAGAGAAAGCGATGCCAGAGGTCTGCCTGTGTCCGCTTTCTCAATAAACTGTCTTGCCGCACTCAAATCACCGTATAAAACAAAAAGAGCAGAATAAACAATATACTGCTCATTTTTTATATTTCCGGCGGCAGTCTCCCTTGCGAGGGTGTCCGATGCCTCTTCTGCCCTGCCGCTGTGGATAAGCGCACGAATCAGGAAATCCAGCCCTGCGGAGTCAAGATTTCCGGCTGCGTATTCCGTCAGCATCATATCCCTCAGCAGTCCTACCGCTCTGCGGTCGCCTTCGGGAGTTTTGTCACGCTCAAGGTATTTATACATCAGCATCAGAAGCGGGCGGAGTTTTTGTACCGTAATGTTTTTCCCTGACATTAAACTGCCGGGCAGAAGCTCCTCTTCTGCTATTTCAGCACCTTCATCCAAACGAAGATAATTCCGCAGAAACAGCGCCGGAACACCTCCGGTTTCTGAAAGATCTCCGTAAAGATGCCCCATCCCTTTAATCTCATCGTACAGCCCTGCGAGTACCAGGGTAAAGCAGTATTCATACGTATGTTCCGCCTGTTCCGTGCTGAAATCCGCTTCACGGATAAACTTACGCACTGTCGGCAAGAGAGCGGGCACACAGCAGAACTGCAGAAGCTTAATAAGCACCATAGCAGGGTCTGCCGCATATCCTGCCATGTCAATGTTAAACAGATGGCCGCGCACCGAAGCAGTAACTGAGCCGAACGGCATATGAACAGCCTTCTCCCCAAAGGATGCGAAATACTCAGCATCGGCAGGGTCATTATACACAATAACAGCATTTTCCGTCAGCCGCAGAAAGCTTTTTAGTCTCTCATCCGCATGGCTTATGCTTCCGTTCAGACCTAATAGAACGGTCCCCGCCGGGTATTTTCCCTTTAACTCTGCGGCATCTGCCCTTATTCGCTTAACGATTACCGAAGCCCCGTTCAGAGTCCGGTTTCCGCCGCTTATCCGATATATCTGCCTGACCGCTTCACGACCGTATGTTTTATGCAGGAGGTAGTATTCCTCCGCCTTTGATTTATATTCCCCGGTGAAGGCTATGCCGCCGGATAAATCCCTGAGCGCCACACCTCCGGCTCCGTTATTCAGTTTTTCATACTCGTTAAAAGCCTCTCCGCTGGGGGAAGGAAAGGTGCTGAGATAAATATCGATAACATGAGCATAAACCTGCGGTTCCACCCGCCCTTCAAAGAAAAACCGTTTTTCAAGACCGTATTCTTTCAGCTTCGGCAGTATGTTATCCGTGCCCCCGTCCCCGCAGGCAGCGTAAACAGAATCCGGGCATGCACGCATAATCTCCGCCACAGTCTCCAGACAGCCCTCCCCTTCAAGCTTGATAAGTCTGCCTATGCTGCCGAAAACCACCGCACCTTCCGGGAATTTTTTCCTGACGGCATCCGCCTTCTTCTTCGCCTCAGCCAGTTCCTCCGCAAAGAAAACATCGCTCTGCTTCAGGGAAAAACGCTCAAACCCCAGCTCATTCTCCTGCATATTTGTTCCGATATGGGTTATGCGCCTGTCTATGCCGTCCACATCGTACTCGAAATTGCCGTGGCACCAGTAAACCTGCTCCGGCGCGGTGCGGCAGGCAAACAGAAAATTGAATATCTCCCTGTTGTTGCACATTATCAGTTCCTCAATGCCGTCATTCATGATCCTTTCACGGAAAATGCGGCACTTTTCAAACCTGCTGTAATAACTGCCTGTGCTTCTGTCAGGTATCAGGGAATGGGCGCTGACATATTTCACGCCCAGCATAGTTATCATCATTATATATTTCTGTTCGGACGGACTTTTCTCTATACATTCGTAGTCATAGACAGTGTATTCGTCTTTACTCCCCTCTTTTTTAAGCTTTTCAATGAGAGAATAGAGGAGCTTCACAGGGGAACTCCCCACTATGCGGTCAAAAACAAAGCCGACTTTTTTCACGCCGTCGGTTTTCTTCCCGCGGGTGCAGGGTTTTATGCCGTATTCGGGCACTACTCTGTCTGTTATATATCTGCTGAAAGGTTTCTCCACATCTTCATTAAACTGCCTGAATTCGCCCTGAGTGTGCGCGAGGTTCATATAGACGTGGGAGAGGTGCAGGTGCATGAAGAACACAAGCTCAGTCATGTTTTTCTGCATGGCTTTTCTGAAAATATCCAGCCAAACGGGGTAGACCGCCTTAAACTCCCTCTCTATACCGAAGCATGTCCACAATATTGGAAATACCCACAGGAAGCAGGACTGCTTAGCCTTGAGATCACCGTTCCAGAACCTGCCTTTGAAGATTCTGTTTATGAAAATATCCAGAATATATTCCCTTGTGAAAAGAGAGCGCATAAGCTCCATAAATCCGCTCAGGTACTTATATTCCGGAAGAAACGTATTTGTGTTCAGAGTGCAGATCCTCTCCAGAAGATCAGACTTCGCGTCTTTTGCACCCCTCAGCGCGTCCAGAACGAACATGCAGAAGGCTAGGTTCAGTTTGGCGTAATGCTGTTTTTCGTCCTTTAGTGCTGAAAAAGCATCGGACAGTTTTTTATAATAAACTCCGTCCGAAGGGTTTTTCTGCACCTTGAATCCGCTTCTGAAAATCATATCGGCAATGCGGATAAGGTCGTGGTTTATGCTGCCTGCCTGAGCAGCGGGGTAGAAGTATTTCTCCCTAAGTACGGAGATAATTTTCTGCTGAATATTCTCCGTCTCTTTCCGACAGAGGAGGGAGTGTTCCTTCTCATAAACAAGCCAGCTGACAGGGGCATGGGCAGCCCCGGAGGAGAGGTTCAGGCAAATGCTTTCCAGATAGTTTATATGTCCGTCAAAGTCTGTGCGGGCAGCGGAATTTTCTAGATTGTCCATGTACAGGCTCAGGTCAGTTCTTTCTCTATTTTTTTCATTCTCTCAATGAGGTATCTCTTAATGAGAGCCTCCTGCGAATGATCCGGAAAAGTCTCAAGCCCCATCTTGCATATCTCCTCACAGAAGATATATTTCAGCTTGCCGCGCAGGATCATGTCCTTCCCCTCATCAAGCGGAAGGGTGAAGCTCAGCCTCACCTCTGATTCCGAAACGGAAATATTCTCTTTCAGGCTCAGTGAGACACCACGCAGGGAGACATCCACAATCTCCACATCCGTCCGGCTGCCTTCGGAAAAAAGCGCAGCGGGAATTGCCTGCTCCGGCTTAAGGCGGTAAATCTTGCGCCTGTCAAAGGGTTTTTTCAGAACAACAAGGTTCACCAGTTCAACAATACACTTTTCCGCATCAATGCTCTTCACATCCGCAGTTATCTGCTGCGGCAGAAGCTTGTGCGTTATGCATGTGTAGCCTTCCATCTCAAGTGCCTTGATCTGCTCCGGATGAACCTGCATTATGATACTGTCATCATCGCGGATCTCCGTAATCTCAGCCGCATGGAACACACGCAACCCTTTATATGAGTTGAGAAGCTTCGCTGTTGTATCGTTATTTTTGATAAAGCGGAACAGTTCGCGCACTTCCGAGCTGTCAGCGGTTTCAAACTTTTTAAGCGGTCTGCACAAAACCTCAAGGGCTTCCAGAAGGCGTATATGCATATCCGGTTTCACGGGACCGTTTTTTATATCCTCGCATATTCTGCACAGTGCCCAGGATATGGCTCTGGAAAGGGGAACCACCACGGAGCCGCCGTTAACCCCGGCATCTCTTACAGCATTGCTGAAATCCTCCGCAGGTCTGCTGCCGGGAATGCCTGTGAAGCAGTTGTCAAAAAACTGCCCGACACCGAAAAGAACTTCATGGTCAGGCGCAGAGCCGTTTATGTTTTCATAATATCCGCTGAACACCGAAATAAATTCGCTTTTTTCAAATGTGCAGTCTTTCAGCATAATCCACCTTTATGAGATTCTTTATATGTCAGAATTTTTTTACATTATAAAAGCCAGAATACATTAAAACAATGATGAAACCAACACTCATTTAAACTGTTTATTACGGCTGACCCCGAAAACCGTAAACCGCATGTATTAAATGTGTAATAATTTATTTTTAATGAATGCCCTTTTTTATTATCAAAGAAATAATAGTTGTTTGATGTGATTTTATGAAAAATAAGTTTGAATTTCTAAAAATTGTGTTATAGTAATCGCTGAGGGGGGAGTCCTTCTTTTTTCGGAAGGCTCTCATGAAAATAGCTTTATTTATCTGATTCGGGCTGTTTTCGAAACTGAGTACCGATAGCTGACCAGAAAATGAAGGAGGCGGATGCCTCCTTTTTTAATATACAAACTTATTCTGAACAAAACCTCTCCGGTATGTTCAAATCATATAATTCATATAAGCAGTGCTTAATTTACGGAGGAAAAATGAAGAAGATTTTTATACCTGTTTTTATTCTGGCAGTCGGAGCCATGATTCTTATTAGCGCATGGCCGTCTATCACTGAATCAAGAAAACCGATCAACATGTTCATCGCAAAAGCAAAGGCCGAAGGCGCACTGCCCCTGCTCCAGTTTGTTAACACACAGCAGGAGGGGAGCATAACTCAGGCTGAGATCGCAAAATTCAACAGCATGTCCGGCGGAATCAAACTTTCCGCAGGTGTTTTCATTGCATCAGAAAATATGGACTCACTCAATCACTACAGGATGCAGTCACCCGGCTTCATAATATTTGACGCGGACGGAAAAGTTGCCGTTCAGCAGAACGGGCTCGCAGAAGCCGCAGCCCTGCTGAGAATGACACAGGATGTCCATACCCACTAAGAGGATAAATGCGCGAACCTGCTGATGTATGCCCCATCTGCGGGCAAAACAATAAATGTGCCGCCCATGACAAATCAAAAGGCACATGCTGGTGTGTGGGCAAACCGCCGCTCCCGGCGGAAGTGCTTACGCAGTATGAGTGGCGGCCGTGCTTCTGCGAAAGCTGTTATGATAAAATAATTGCGCAGACAAAAAATAATCAGCAGTAAAAAATAACCGATAAAACCGTTTTAGAAAAAAATCTCTCTCTGCGGGAATCCGCCCTCACACCCTCCCTTGCGGAAGGACGGGGTTTTCTCATTGTCAGTAATAACTTCCCCCTTTTATAAAGAGGGATTTAGGGGGATTTTATAGAGATGAATAAGCATGTTACGGTGTTTGTCGTCAGTCTGTAAAGGGAACCCGCAGAACAGGTTCCCTTTTTTATTTAATATAAGACAGTTTACTTAACTACAGTCCAAGCACATCGTACATATTGTACAGACCCTTATCTTTCCCTTTCAGCCATGCGGCGGCGGAGATTGCTCCCTGAGCAAAGGTGTCTCTGGTGTGCGCACGGTGGGTTATCTCGATCCGCTCACCCTGTCCGCAGAACATCACCGTGTGCTCGCCGACTATGTCACCTGCACGGAGAGTCTGCATGCCGATCTCCCTGTCAGTGCGTTCGCCTATTATGCCTTTACGGCAGAAAGCCCCGTCCTTGTCTATGTTGCGGCCGGTGGCGCTTGCAACCACCTCACCCATCTTCATGGCTGTTCCGCTGGGGGCATCTTTTTTGAGCCTGTGGTGCGCCTCCACTATCTCTATGTCGTATGTGCTTCCGATTGCTTTCGCAACCATCTCAAGCACCTTGAAGGTGAGATTCACGCCGAGGCTCATATTCGGGGACACAAGAAGAGGCATTTTCTCCGATGCCTCCTTAAGCTTCGCCGTCTGTTCCGGAGTGAAGCCTGTGCTTCCGATTACGGCGGGTACACCGAGGCGGACATATCCGGGGAGGGCGTGCATTGTGGGCTCGCATCCTGTGAAATCTATAATGACATCGCAGCCTTTCACTGCCGTATCAAGATCAGATGTAATGTTCACGCCGTTTTTGCCGCAGCCTGCCACTTCACCCGCATCCATGCCGAGAAATGAGCTCGCCGAATGTTCCAGCGCGCCCTTAAGCTCTGCCTTGTCACTTTCCGCCAGAAGGCAGATTATGCGGCGCCCCATTTTTCCGGCCGCGCCGACCATACAAACTTTTGTTTTATCCATTAATCCATTACCTTACAAGTTTAATACCCGCGGCAGTGAGCGCGGTTCTGAGTTTTGCTGTTCCTTCTTCCGTCATGGGAACGAGAGGAAGCCTGATCTCATCCCCGATGAGCCCCATGAGGTAAAGGGCTTTTTTCGCAGGGATAGGGTTTGTCTCAAGGAAAAGGGACTTGAAAACAGGGAGCAGCTTGTAGTGAAGCTTTTTTGCCGTCTCCATGTCACCCTTCTCAAAGGCATCCCACATATCGCCCATATCCTTTGCCACAACGTTTGTGGAGGCGGAGATGACCCCTTTTGCGCCAATGCAGTACAGAGGGTAGGTGAGTGAATCCTCACCGCTGAGGAGTGCGAAGGATGAATCTGTCCCGGCGATTATTTCCCCCGCCTGATCCATGGAGCCGCTGGCCTCTTTTATACCGACTATATTGTCGATTTTCGAAAGCCTGATAACAGTCTGCGGAAGCACGTTGACCGCTGTTCTTCCGGGAACATTATAAAGCAGAAGGGGGATCTTCACTGACTCGGCTACAGCCTTAAAGTGCTGATAAAGCCCTTCCTGCGTGGGTTTATTGTAGTAGGGAGTGATGACAAGCGCGCCGTCAGCACCGGCTTTCTGCGCATGCTGAGTGAGAAATACGGATTCGTGGGTGCTGTTTGAGCCTGAGCCTGCGACAACAGGAACACGCTTCTTCACCTGATCTATGACTATCTCTATTACTCTGCAATGCTCTTCATAAGTGAGAGTGGCGGATTCTCCGGTGGTTCCGCAGGGAACAACACCGTCCGTGCCGTTCTCTATCTGAAACTCGACAAGGTTTCTTAAGCTTTCCTCGTCCACCTGTCCGTTTTTCATGGGGGTCGCTATAGCTACAAAGCTGCCTCTGAACATCTATTCCCTCCGTTCATCAGTACATATAGGATTCTTCGGTAAATTCTCCGGTGTAAATCACCCTTGCCTCGCCCTCAAGGAAAACTTTTTCATCGCTTTCGATGTGGACTTTGAGGTCTGTTCCGCCCATAGTGCGGAGAGTTACCGGACTTTTCGCAATGCCGTCTTTAACGGCGCATATGGCGCAGGCAACGGAGCCTGTGCCGCAGGCGAGAGTTTCGTTCTCCACGCCTCTTTCGTATGTTCTTATCTTAAATGAGTCTTCACCGGTTCTGGCATAAACATTGAAGTTTGTTCCCTTCGGTGCGAAGTACTCATGGTAGCGCACTGCTCTGCCTGTGTTAAAAACATCAAAGGCATCAACATTATCAGTAAGAATAACAGCATGGGGTACGCCGGTATTCACGAACGAAAGCTCCCGTTTGCTGCCTGCAACGTCAAGCTCTATGCCCTTTTTATACCCAAAAGGTTTGGTCATAAGCACCTTGACGTTAACGCTCTCCTTGATCTCCGCTTCTATTATTCCCGCCAGAGTCTTAAAGCGCATGGTTTTTCCTGCTATTCCGTTGAGGAAGGCGTATCTGGCGACACATCTTGCGCCGTTTCCGCACATCTCCGCCACGGAAGCGTCAGAGTTGAAAAACTGCCACTGAAAATCCGCTTCGTCCGAATTTTCTATGAAAAAAACACCGTCTGCGCCGACGGAAAGGCTCCGTGCGCATATCTTCGGTATAAACTGTTTGGGATCGAACTTATTCATTTTGCCGTCACGGTTGTCAATGATGATAAAATCGTTCCCGCTTCCGCTCATTTTCCAGAACGCAATACCCATGTTCACCTTCTGCGAGATTAAAAGATTCCGGGGCGCAAGTTCCCCGTCTTTAGAATAATACTTTTGAGGTAAAAATAACACTGAGGGCTTTTTTTGTCAAAATAACATTTGGAATTTATTCTGTCCCGGCACGGGCGGAGAGAAAATTTTCTATCTCATCCTCAAGATATTTGCGGAGCTTGGGGCAGTTTTCCGCCACTTCCGGGGAAAGTGTCATATCCATCTGGATCGATTTTACCTGAATACCGTAGAGAACTACCTCAGGCGGGCGGTATCCGGCAAGCTCGGCAGTGAGCAGCATATCCTTCATCCCCATCTGGTGGGGGGAAAGCTTGTTTTCAAAAACAGGGGAAACATCTTCTCCCTCAATCTTAACAACCGTGCCTGCGGGAAGATCCAGATCAACGGCATCCGCAAGCACAAGCCTGTCCGCCCATTCAAGCATGGGGAGCAGATCAAGTCCCAGTGTTCCGCCCTCAATCACACGCAGATTTTCGTCAGCATCCGCGTATTTCTCCTCCAGACTGCGGACAACAAGCGCACCCGCAGCATCATCATTCATAAGCACATTGCCGATTCCAAGCACGAGAAGCTTCATTAAACCACCGTTAATAATAGTTGATATCTTCGCTCCCGTTTGCAATGTCCGAACTGCGGGGAGCGTAAGCGGCGCAGCAGTCTGCATTTGCAGAAGGCAAGGGGAGCCCGGAGGCTCCCCGTTTTTCCTAGAGTATTTTAACCTTGCTTTTCAGCTCGTTCTTTTCATCATACACATGCACTGCGCATGCAAGGCAGGGGTCGTATGAGTGTATGGTTCTGAGTATTTCAAGGGGCTTTTCGGGATCCGCTATGGGCGTACCGATGAGAGCTTCCTCATAGGGGCTTCTCACTCCCTTGTCGTCTCTGGGTGCGGCGTTCCATGTGGAGGGAACAACAGCCTGATAGTTTTTGATCTCTTTATTCTGAATAACTATCCAGTGGCCGAGGGCTCCTCTGGGTGCTTCATGCCATCCGTAACCCTGTGCCTGTACCGGCCATGTGGAGGGATCCCACTTGGAGTTATCATGTATGGCGTAGTCGCCTGTGTTTATATTGGCAGCCAGAGCCATAAGCCAGCTTTCCATCTTTCTGGCGACTATGAGCGTTTCCACCGCCCTTGCGGCTGTTCTGCCGAGGGTGGAGAACAGAACCTCAGGCCCCACTCCGAGAGTTGTGAGCACATGGTTCACCACATCCTGAACCTCTTTATGTCCGGAGGCGTAAGCCACAAGCATCCTTGACAGAGGCCCCACCTCCATGGGTGCGCCCTCATATCTGGGCGACTTCACGAAGGAGTATTTCTGTTCAACATCAAGATAGTCATAGGGCGGTTTCGGGCCGATGTATTTTTTATCTGTCGCGCCTTCCCACGGGTGTCTGGGGCCGGTGTCTTCATACCATGAGTGGACAACATCCTCTGTTATTTTGGTGTGGTCAACGGGATGAACTGTTGAAAGATCGCCGTTTTTGATTATTCCCGCGGGGAGCCACAGATTGTTCGGGTGACCTTCCCTTCCGTCAGGGAATTCACCGTAGGACATATAGTTGCCGGAGGTTTTGCCTATGCCCGCCCAGTCGAGATAGAAGGGGGCAACGGCTATAATATCCGGGATATATACTTTTTCCACAAACTCTCTGGCCGTTTTGTTGCACTCCATGATCATCGCTATCTTATCAGCGTTGATCGCGTTCTGGCTGTTCGGGTCGCAGGGGATGGACATACCGCCCGTGAGGAAGGTCTGCGGGTGCGGGTTCTTGGAGCCTAAGATCGCATGAACCTTGATTATCTCCTTCTGCACCTCAAGAGCCTGAAGATAATGTGAAGCAGCCATAAGGTTGGCCTCAGGCGGAAGCTTATACGCCGGGTGACCCCAGTATGCGTTGCCGAAGGGTCCGAGCCTGCCTGTTTTGGCAAAGGCAGCGAGCCTGTCCTGAATACCTTTGAAATAGTCTGCGCTGCTGTACTTCCAGTCTGATATGGATTCCTGCAGTGCCGCTGTCTTAACCGGGTCTGCGGACAGTGCGGAAACTATATCAACCCAGTCCAGAGCGTGGAGGTGATAGAAGTGTATCACGTGGTCCTGCACATACTGCATCCCCATGATCACGTTTCTGATCATCTCTGCGTTGAAGGGAACCTTCATGCCCACAGCATTTTCCACTGCCCTGATTGAGGCTATGGAGTGAACCGTTGTACAGACTCCGCAGAATCTCTGTGTGATGTACCACGCATCACGGGGGTCACGCCCCTGAAGGATTTTCTCTATCCCGCGGAACATGGTGCTGCTTGACCATGCGTCTGTTATGACGCCGTTTTCTACCTTTGCTTCTATTCTTAAATGCCCCTCAATTCTGGTAATGGGGTCAACGACAATTCTGTCAGCCATCTAAACACCTCGCCTACTTCTCTTCTTTTTCGTAATACTCTTCTTCCACTTTCTTCACTGTGCCGCGGTTGCGGATTATGCTCACCACGCCGTGAACAGCAAAGAACGCCGTTGCCACGCCCACAAGCTTCAGACCGACGCTTGTCGCGCTGGATTCCACACCGAAGCCCGGAACCTCAGGCAGCCTTCTGTAGAACGGGCTCATAGTGTCTATGAAGCCGGGTTCGGAGCAGCCCACACAGCCGTGCCCCGCCATAACAGGCCAGCTGAGGCCGTCATTCCAGCGGAGGGTCGGACAGTTGTGCCATGTCTGCGGGCCCTTGCAGCCCATTTTATACAGACACCAGCCCTGCCTGTGCGCTTCATCGCCCCATTTTTCCACATACTGACCGGCATCGAAGTGGCCTCTTCTCTCGCAGTTGTCATGAATGCGTTTGCCGTGGGCGAATTTCGGACGGAGCTGATTGTCAAGCGCGGGCAGAGTGCCGAAGATGAGGTAATGCACAATAAGAGCGGTGAGGTTGTCGCAGTTCATCGGGCAGCCGGGCAGGTTCACAACCGGCACACCGCTGACAAGATCCGCAACCCCCTTTGCCCCTGTGGGGTTAGGGTAAGCGGCGGGTATTCCGCCGAAGCTGGCGCAGTTGCCCACAGCTATCACCATAGCTGCGCCCGCGGCTGCTTTTTTAAGCTGATTAAGGGCGGTATCGCCCGCAATACAGCAGTAGATTCCGTCATCCTCAACAGGAATGGAACCCTCTACTATAAGAACATATTTGCCTTTATTCTTTTCCATTGAGTCATGCTTTGCCTGTTCTGCCTGATGCCCGGCAGCAGCCATAAGCACCTCTGCATAATCAAGGGAGATCACATCAAGCACGAGATCGGCCGCTTTGGGGCGTCCGGAACGGAGCAGTGATTCGGAATCTCCCGAACAGCTCTGAAACTCAAGCCAGATAACGGCCGGACGATTGTCGTCCTCCAGAGCCTCGGCAACTTTAGGAGCCATAGCAGGCGGAAGAGCCAGCGTAGCGCTCACGGCTGTACAGAATTTCAGAAAGTCCCTTCTGCTGACACCCAGCAGTTCCAGTTTCTCACGCAGTCCCATGAACAGTACCTCCATTCCGGATAAACTTATCCTGTAACACTGTTAATTTTAATATATTTTGATATTGCCAGTTTTATAATTTTTGCCTAAAACACTTTTCTGATACTTAACAATTAACACTATGAATTATCTTTTCAAACGCACAAAAACAGACTGCGCCGCACAAAGCGCCTGCCTGAGAAAAATTCCTATACAAACACTGTAAAAATGCCCCGTTTACCACGTCTTTACCTTAAGATTATCACCATACGCTCACAAGATCAACTCTAACAGTGTTATAAATTGTTTTTGATCAGGGGCTTATCGTAACACAAAATAATAAATTCGTGCAACCGCACGTGACATATGTTCATAAATTATTGAGGATAATAATCAATGCTCCCTTCGGGTTTGAAAATTATTTTTTTTGGACTATATTGATTTCCTGCGGAGAATTTTTATGACAAACAGATACATTTTTGGCCCTGTCCCTTCGAGGAGACTGGGGCGTTCCCTCGGCGTAGATGTTATTCCTTCAAAAATATGCAGCCTGGACTGTGTTTACTGCGAAGTGGGAAAAACCACTGAGCTTTCCTGCGCGCGGGAGAAATATTTTAAAACTGATGATATTATTGATGAATTTGCCAAAGAATATGCAAAGGTGAAGGGTTCTCTGGATGTGGTGACAGTGACAGGCTCAGGTGAACCGACACTCAACAGAGACCTTGCCGAAATAGCCCGCAGGATAAAGGCGATCTCCTCGCACCCGCTGGCGATACTCACCAACAGCACCACAATCACCGACCCTGATGTGCAGGCAGCTCTGATGCTTTTTGATATTGTCGTACCCAGTCTCGATGCTGCCACAGACAGAGCCTTTCAGGCAGTAAACCGTCCGGCGGCGGAGCTTGATATAAACGAAATAAACTCCGCACTGGCAGATTTCACCCACAGGTTCGGCGGCGTGATATTTCTCGAAGTGCTTTTGGTAAAAGGCATAAATGACAGCAAAGAGGAAATGGCAGCCATAGCGGAAGTGATCCGTAAATGCAGATACGACATGGTGCAGGTGAACACAGTGTTCCGCCCGCCCGCATACTCCGGCACAAAAGGCCTGAGCGAACAGGAGCTTATTGACGCTTTCCTGTTTTTCAAAGCCTTCGGAATCAATGTTGAACCTGTGGGCAATTTCGTGAAGGCTCTGGCAGGAGGGGATGACGCTAACCTGCCGGAAAAAATCACAGCACTGCTGAGAATGCGCCCCTGCACTGTGAAGGATATATGCGCAGTCTTCGGAGCGGAAGAGGCGTCAGTGGTCAAAATTATTGAAAATATGCTTGAGTCAGAACAGATTGAAGAAAAAATTTTTGAAAACGAACGTTTCTACTTCGGCAAAGCATTGTAACTCTTTGTTATCAATACAGCCCTCAGGGAAACTTTTAAAAACTCACCTGCTCCGCAGAGAAAGCATAGGCTTGTATTTTAGAAGTTACAAAGAACCGGTTTCTTGGGAAAGAGTCTGAGAGAACCCTTCTTTTTCGTTAAAGAAAGGTTCTTTCAGGATTAAGACGTAAAAAATATTATGAGCTTATCAGACTTCGATAACGCCGAACCTGTGCCCGGTGATGCTTCTTCCGCCGTCAGGGGTTACAACGAAGGTGTTCTCCACACCGACCATCCCAAGCCCCGCTATGCCGCGCTTGGGTTCCACCGCCAGAACCATATTCTCCTCAAGGGGTTCCTCGAACCCTTCGGCAAGAACAGGGTACTGATCTATATGCAGGCCGATTCCGTGGCCGAGAAATTTTACCTTTCCAGCACCGAAACCGTTATATTCACTCAGAAATTCCTCACTGACACCTTCCAGATGCTTCCTGAAAATCTCAGAAGGAAGTGCGCCGGGTTTAAGCATTGCCGCAGCCCTGTTCTGCATATTCACGCAGATTTTATGAAACTCCAGCGCCTTGTCAGGCAGACTGCCGACAGAGTATATGCATGTTTTATCAGTATGATAGCCGCCCACATTGCAGCCAATATCCACAAACACGGGAGAATGCTTTTTCAGCTTTATGTGGTGATTGCCAAACAGAGGCACGGCGGGGTGCAGTCCGCGGATTCCTCCGGGGCCGTCAAATGTATTGAAATAGAGGGCGCTTTCGCCGAAGCAGAACAGCCCTAAGTGAAGCTCGCTGCCGAAACCGCCTGTCCTTGTCACGGCGTGGTGACCTCTTCTGAGCATTTCACCCTGAACCATGGCTCCCAGTTCGACCTCGCTCATCCCTTCCTTCAGAACCGAGGGGATAAACTCTTCCAGAACGCTCCTGTGGATCTCGCCGCTGGCCTCCATAAGCGCAAGCTCAGCAGCAGACTTCACCGCCATAGCCTTTGCGACCGCAAGGTCTGCCGACTTCACCTTCTCAAAGGTGAAATATTTGCTGAAACGCTCAAAGTGGGCGAGGGGTATTTTCTCGGTGTCGCAGTAGAGGGTTCCGCCGCTTTGAAGCTGCAGTTCCTTAAAGCTTTTGAAGGGGGTAATTTCAGGAAAAGCCGATTCCTCCACAGCCCGCTCAAAGCTTCTGCGTACATAAAAAACGGCGGCTCCGTCACGGGGGATGACAAGCACGCCGTTCTGCAGTGTTCCTGTGAAATAGTAGTTGTTTACTCTGTCCATGAGGACTGCTTTTTCCCAGCCCGCATCCTGCTTAGTGAGGTTAGTTTTAAATTTTTCCAGCCTGTGAGCAAGTTCTTCGGGCGCAAATGTCATCAGAGCAGTTCCTCCAGAGATATATTCTTGGTTTTCAGCAGGTTTCGCAGCTTGCTCAAAACCCGTTTTTCTATCTGGCGCACCCTCTCACGGGTAATGCCGAGATCGCCGCCGATGGCCTCAAGTGTTTCGGGGTCATTCCCGCTGAGCCCGTAACGGCGGATTATGATTTCTCTCTCATTGTCGCTTAAGAATGTGAGCCATTTGAATATTGTGTCCTTTTTGCTTTCGGACTCTATCTTCATGTACGGATCGAGATATTTTTCATCATCAGCTATAAACTCGTGCAGAGTGCTGCTTTCATCCCCGCCTACAGGCATATCCAGCGATGTGTCCTGCTTTATGGCATCAAAAACCTTTTTCAGGGCGGAAAGGGGCATTTTTGCCGCTGTGGAAATTTCAAGGATGGACGGTTCACGCCCGAACTTCTGCTGGAGATCAGCCTGAACCTTGAGAACCTTGCTTATGTTCTCAGACATATGCACAGGAATACGCACCATGCGGCACTGGTTTATGATGGCTCGCTCAATGGCCTGACGTATCCACCATGTGGCATAGGTGCTGAACTTGAACCCTTTGGTGTAGTCGAACTTTTCAACAGCCTTAAGAAGGCCGATGTTCCCTTCCTCCACCAGATCAACCAGCGTCATGCCGCGGTTTATATATTTCTTCGCGATGGAAACCACAAGGCGCAGGTTGCACTTTATCATCATTTCCTTGGAAGCTCTGTCGGACTGTTCGATTCCTTTGGCGAGATCAACCTCTTCCTCTCTGGTGAGAACAGGATAACGGGAGATTTCATTAAGATAGATTTTGAAGACTTCCAGATCCTCTGAATTGTAATCGGGCTTTATGTCCTCGATCTCAATTTCGACAGGAACAGCTTCCTCATCCATGTCAATTTCGACTTCTTCATCAATTTCCGGTTCACTTTTTTGCAGTATATCATCGTTGATCATAAACACTCCGTAAAACAATAAATAAAAAATGATCAAAACTGTGCTGCCACGAACTGCGGTAAGGTCATAGAGGAATACACCGTTCGCAATATACAGAACGTGACAAATCCTGCGGTTGATCCAAACAAAGAGGATGAAAAAAAAGTTAATTTCATGATCAACTTCGCTTGACAAGTAATAATTTAACGCAGTTCTATTGAAATGGGAAGGGGAAAATTACCATTTGGATTATTTTGATCCGATTTGACAACTTTAACACATAAGTTTGGTGCACAAAAGAAATTGACAGGTGTAGAACGATTGAAACAGAAATACCTGGCGAATATAAGAAAATACCGTTCTATTTTCCGCAGACAAAGTCAACAAAACTGCAGTCTGCAATTTTGCGCTGGCGGGTTTCCCCGTTTTCCTTAATGATTTCAATAATTGAGCCGCCAAGGGGGATTAACATTATTCCGCCCTCCGCAAGCTGCGAGGTAAGCTCCGGCGGAAGGTTTTTTGCCTCCGCAGTGGCTATAATCCTGTCATACGGGCCGTTTTCCGCCCAGCCGAGGTTGCCGTCGTCCAACTTGAACTTGATATTCACAATCCGCATTTTGTGAATAATGCTCATTGCCCTTCGGTATAGTTCGGGAATGCGCTCAACAGTGTAAACCCTAGTGCAGAGCCTGCTGAGAATAGCAGCCTGAAAGCCTGAGCCGCTGCCTATTTCAAGCACACGGTGAGAGGGTTCAAGCTGCAGTGCTTTTGTCATAAGAGCAACGGTGGAAGGCTTTGATATTGTCTGCCCGAAACCGATAGGGAGCGCATCATCCGCATAGGGGCGGCGGCACATTGCCTCATCTATGAACTTAGCTCTGGGCGTGGTAAGAAACGCCTCTATGATCCGTTTGTCGTTCCCGCAGGCGGGCGCAACTATATCAGTAATAAAGCTCTGGGGAATGAGATTTCTGTGCATTATTCAACTATCTGCGTGCCGATGCCGGAAGTTGTGAACATTTCAAGCAGAACAGAGTGCTGAACACGCCCGTCTATAATGTGAGCCTTTTTTACACCGCCTCTCACTGCCTCCGCAGCACAGTCCACCTTGGGAATCATTCCGCCTGTGACCACTTCATCAAGCTTCATTCTGTCCACATCATTAAGGTGAATTGTGGAGATTCGGTTTTTCTCCTTATCCATAACATACGGCACATCAGTAAGCAGAACCAGCTTCTCTGCCTTAAGAGCTGCTGCTATGCTTCCCGCAACGAGATCCGCATTTATGTTGTACGCTTCGTAATCATCACCCACGCCCACCGGCGCAATAACGGGGATATAGCTGTCAGCAAGCTTTTCCAGCACGCCCACATTAACACTTTTCACTTTACCCACATGGCCGAGATCTATTATCTCAGGCGTTCTGATAAAGGTAGGGTCATCCTCAAGGCGGAGCTTCTCCGCACGGACAAGGTTTCCGTCCTTGCCGGAAAGCCCTATGGCCACACCGCCGTTTTTATTTATAAGCCTTACTATGTCTTTATTTATTTTGCCCGCCAGAACCATCTCCACCACATTCATGGTTTCGGCATCTGTCACACGCATTCCGGAAACGAACTCGGTCTTTATATTCAGTTTTTTCAGCATGTCGCCTATCTGAGGCCCGCCGCCGTGGACAATCACCGGACGTATGCCTATGTACTTCATCAGCACTATGTCATTGGCGAAGCTGAGCTTGAGATCCTCGTCCACCATGGCGTGCCCGCCGTATTTGATAACTATGGTTTTGCCGTAAAACTTCTGAATGTAAGGAAGCGCCTCTATGAGCACATCCGCCTTTCTAATGAGTTCTTCCATTCTCTTCTCTCCGGAAAAAAAACTGTGCGGGAATCCTCATGTATAAACCGAAAACGGAGCAGAATAAAGCAAATTTATGCCTAAACAGGCTGACGCATACTCACAACAGGTATATAATGCCTGTATCCGGACATTACAAATGAGGTCTGCCATGAAACTGCGCCGTCTGTTCTCTTATATTATACTCACTCTGTCCATTACCGCATGCGGCGGAAGCAGCGGCGGCGGAGACAGCTCACCGCAGTCATCCGATATAACCGCTGTCATCAGAGGCTATCTGCCCGCAGACTGTTCGGTAACTGAACAGAACAGGTTCATATATGACATAATGCGTGATCCCTATTTCTGGCGGGCGGATGTTCCGGCGCTGAATTATGCTTCTTACCCTTCGCCGGAGGCCGTTCTGACGGCTCTCAGGCCGCAGAAGGACATCTATTCTTATATACGGAGCGCAGCAGATGTGGAAAACAGCAATGCGGAAATCGCAGTCGGGATAGGTGTCAGGTTTATGTTCACCGGCGGCGGAATCTACCTTTCACATGTTTATGAAGGCTCCCCCGCCCACACAGCGGGGCTCAGACGCGGAAACAGAATAATCAATGTTAACGGCTGGCAGGCGGAGAATATAGCAAGCTCTTCACAGCTTTCGGATATTCTGGGTGAAGCTGCGGCGGGGGTACAGGTATCTGTCACATATCTTGATGCGGATTCCGTTCAGCACTCTGCGGTAATCACTAAGGCGCAGTTCCATACACCCTCAATAAATAATGTCTCAGTCTTCGCTGATGCATTGAGCGGCAAAAAGACCGGATACTTCTCATATGATTTCTTCGGTTCCTCCCTGAGTGAGGTTTTCTCTGCTCTTAATCTTCTCCGGACAGAGAATGTTAACTATCTCATAATGGATCTGCGGGCAAACGGCGGCGGCTCGGTCAACATGGCGGTAATACTGGCAAGCGCATTCGCAGGCAGGGAGCACATAGGGAAACGTCTTCTGACCGGGCGTTTCAACCCTTCTTATCCAGATATTGCTTATAAAATAATGGACACAGGGCACGACTTTGTTCTGGAAAAAATTGTGTTCATCACCTCCGGCGGAACAGCCTCCGCCAGCGAGATACTGATAAACACCCTTAAACCATACAGAGATATTTCAATTATCGGCACAACCACATACGGCAAGCCTGTGAGCAGTATGCCGACAAAGTTCTGCGATAAATACTTTTATCCCATCGTGTTTGAAAACCTGAACTCACTGGGGCAGGGAAGATATTACACAGGAATGCAGCCGGACTGCACTTTTTATGAGGATTACACGGCAATGAAGGAATACGGCGATGAAGATGAGCAGCTTCTCGCCGCGGCCATGGATTACACTTTGAACGGTATTTGTCAGCCTTCTGCCCCCTCATCTGCCGAAAGAGCAAAAGCGGAAAAAGCTCCCTACACTGACCTGCTGACAAACAGAGTGCGGTAACAAACAAGCCCCCGCATCGCGGAGGCTTGGCAACTTACTCCACAGTAACCGATTTTGCGAGGTTTCTCGGCTGGTCAACATCAAGGCCGAGAAGATTTGCGCAGTGGTAGGCGAATATCTGCGTTGCAGTTACCGTGAGGAAAACTGAAAGCTCCTCCGGCACATCGGGAACCTCGATTACATGATCCGCCTTTCCGGCAAGTTCAGCATCGCCTTCGGTAACTATGGCGATGACTATGCCGTCCCTGGCCTTAACCTCCTCAACATTTGAGGCGGTTTTATCATAAACGGAGCCCTTCACCGCTATGACAAACACAGGAAGCTCACTGTCTATGAGGGCAATGGGGCCGTGCTTCATTTCCCCTGCGGGGTAGCCTTCGGCGTGGATGTATGAAATCTCCTTGAGCTTAAGCGCACCCTCAAGAGCTATGGGGTAGTTTACGTTTCTGCCCAGATAGAGGAAGTCTGATGCGTCCTTATATTTCTTCGCCAGATCTTCAATAGCGCCGTCCTGTTTAAGTACATGCTCAAGCTTATCGGGTATTGAGACAAGCGCCTTGAGAAATTCCCTGCAGTCATCCGCATTCAGTGTTCCCTTCATTCTGCCGAGATACATGGAGAACAGAAACAGGCTGGCTACCTGTGTGGTGAAAGCCTTTGTGGAGGCAACGCCTATCTCAGGCCCTGCGTGGGTATACACCACGCTGTGAGATTCCCTTGCGATGGATGAGCCCACCACATTGCATATGGAAATAACCTTTGCTCCCATCTTCTTAACCATGCGCATGGCGGAAAGAGTGTCCGCAGTTTCCCCGGACTGACTGATGGCGATAAAAAGCAGTTTTTCATCGGCTATTAAGTCCCTGTAGCGGTATTCGGAGGCTATATCCACCTCAACGGGAATACGGGCAAACTTCTCTATATAAAACTTGCCCACAAGCCCTGCGTGCCAGCTTGTTCCGCAGGCGACTATGACTATTCGGTTTATATCCCTGAGCGATTCCTTAAGATCTTTGGAGAGATCAAAGAACACATCGCCTGATTCGAGGCTGTATTTCCCCCTGATCGTGTCTATCAGCGCTCTGGGCTGCTCGTTTATCTCTTTCTGCATGAAGTGGCGGTATCCGGCCTTCTCCGCCATGACGGGGTTCCAGTCTATATTTTTCACATCTCTGTCGACGGCGTTTCCTTCGCCGTCATATATTGTGTAGCCGTTTCTGGTTATCACGGCCACATCGCCGTCCTCAAGGAAAACGAATGTGCGGGTGTGGCTCAGCACAGCGGGAATATCGCTCGCAGCGAACATCTCCCCGTTGCCCACACCGAGAACCAGCGGGCTGTCTTTTCTGGCGACGATAACCTTATCCGGCTCTTTTTCTGAAATAACACCGAGGGCGTATGAGCCTTTCAGCTCTGCCAGCGCCGCCTGAACAGCTTTAAGCAGGTCGCCTTCATAAAGTGATTCTATGAGGTGGGCTATCACCTCCGTGTCTGTCTCTGATTTGAAGCTGTAGCCCTCTGACGCGAGCCTCTCCTTAAGCTGAAGGTAGTTCTCTATTATGCCGTTATGAACAAGGGAGATATACGTCGATTTATGCGGGTGGGCATTCTCGAAGGAGGGCTTGCCGTGAGTTGCCCAGCGCGTGTGCCCTATGCCCGCAGTCGCCTTGAAGTCCCTGTCTTTCAGTGCTTCCTTAAGGTTTACCAGTTTGCCCACACTGCGGGTTATCTCAATGACACCGTCTTCGAGAAGGCAGAGCCCTGCCGAGTCATACCCTCTGTATTCCAGTCTGGAAAGACCTTCCAGAAGAACGTTAGATGCCTTTGAATTTCCTATATATCCTACGATTCCGCACATATTTTTACCTTTCCTTATAATTAATAATCAGAAATCCGCACACTTTGCCTGATTCTGATTCACGGCTTTATTTCTTCTTTGTACTCTTCCAGCGGGAGACCCAGCCTTCCTTGATCTTCATATCCGCCCTTGTCATGGCGAGAGCATCCGCGGGCACATCCTTTGTGATCGTGGAGCCAGCCGCCAGAAGGGCGCCTCTGCCTATCTTCACAGGAGCAACAAGCTGAACATCGCTCCCCACAAAAACACCGTCTTCTATGACAGTCTTATACTTGTTTATACCGTCATAATTACAGGTAATTGTACCGCAGCCTATATTAACATCTCTGCCTATCTCAGCGTCACCGAGATAGGTCAGGTGGCTGGCCTTGCTCCCCTGCCCCATGAACGCTTTTTTTGTTTCCACAAAGTTGCCTATCTTATTATCACCCTCAAGCACAGTGCCCGGACGAAGCTGAGCCATAGGGCCCACTGAGCTTCCTGCGCCTACCTTGCTTTCGGTTATATAGCAGTTGTCCTTGATTTCGCAGTTTTCGCCGATAACGGAATCCGTTATGCGGCAGCCGGACATGATCACGCTTCCGGTTTTTATTATATTTTTCCCGTGGAGATAAACATTAGGGTATATCTCCGCATCGTTTTCTATTTCGGTTTCCTCATCGGCATAAAATGTATCGGGATCGAGTATGCTGACCCCCTGCTCCATGAACCTGACCGCCCTGCGCTTCCAGAGAACTTTTGCGCTTTCCGCAAGCTGAACACGGTTGTTCACGCCTAAAAATTCGTTTTCGTCCTCCGCCTTGTATGCGAATGCGCCTTCCTTCACTATATCGGTAAGATAAAACTCGTTCTGGGCGTTATCGCTCCCCACGCGGGAAAGCCTGTCCAGCAGAACGGCTGAATCACAGAAGTATATTCCGGTGTTTATCTCGTTTATTCTTTTTTCCTGATCGTTTGCGTCCTTTTCCTCAACTATTTTAATGACTGAACCGCCCCCGCCGCGGATAACACGCCCGTAGCCCGCAGGGTTTTTAACGCTGACGCTTATGAAGCTCACCGGATGCGCCTCTGCCGTTTCCATAAACTTCTTCAGGGTTTCAGCCCTCACAAGGGGCATATCCCCGCAGAGGATAAGCACACGGCCGCCGTGCTTCTGTATGACGGCTTTCGCCGCCAGAACCGCATCCGCCGTTCCGCGCTGACTCTCCTGAAGGCTGAAGGAGGCTCTTTCGCCCACATGGGTTTTCACATCCTCTGCGCCGCTGCCCACTACAATGTTCACCTCATCCGCACCGCATGCTGAGGAGGCGTTTATAACATAATCTATCATCGGCTTCCCGGCTGATTCGAAAAGAACCTTCGGTTTTGAGGATTTCATGCGGGTTCCCTTGCCCGCAGCGAGGATAAGAGCGAGAATTTTCATTATTTCACCGTATAAAAAGCAATAGATAAGAGTTTAGGCAAATGGAACAGAAAAATCAATTGTGGAATATAATTGACAGTGTATACAGATATTCCCTAAGGATCCTGCAAGGCGCTTTTCATATAGCCGAAATCCACTTCCGCGCGCTCCTCTGTGTTGTTACGCTGAACAAGTACAGTGAAGATATAGACCTCTCTTTCGCTGTTTTCGGTGTAGAACCTTTCGCACCTGTAAGAGCTTACAGTTACCGTGTGTGTGGAAGTATCTGCACCGTACGGCGCCATAAACTCACGCACATCATCAATATAGTCCGCATCGTCCGAGCACTCTATCTCGTCATCATCCACGCCTTTCATAATAAGCTCTGAGGCTCCCTTGGCTATTTCCAGCGAGCTCTTGTAGGAGTCCAGAGAGGCGGCTGTTCTGGAGCCGGACTGAACGAAATATATAAGCGCACTGAGGAAAGCCAGCACAACAGCGGAAAGGATAAGAGTGGTGAGCAGTGAGAAACCTTTATTGCTGAGCTTCATACTTGTCACCTATGTTGTACGTTTTTGTATCTATCGTCATAATATTCCAGCGGTAGTTCCTTCCGTTTGCCGGGATGGGGAAACTTAACTGGTCCAGCGCATTATTCTCAGCATCGAAATCAAGATTTTTCACCATCTCATCGTCCCCGAAGTTGAATTTGCTGTCAAACTGTCCTTCCTGAACCAAAACGTAGACCACAAGTCTTCTGAGGCTGAAAAGGTTGTCCGGGCTGTCAGCGATTACATTTGCCAGAGTGTCATAAACAATGTCCCCGCCGTCATCATAGCCCGCATAAACAGCCCAGCCGCCCACACAGTCCACAACAGGCACAGTACCTCTGCAAAGCACCGCAGTGTTCGGGTTGCATCTGGCTGATCTGTCCGGGGTTCCGTCATCGTTGCAGTCTTCGGCCATGCGGTATGTTATGGTTCTGAATTTTTCCGCAGATGCAGCATCATACGGATAACCGACGGCATAGCGGAAATCCAGTGTTGAGACGCTGTTTATGTCATGATCGATAATTCTGTTAGTTCCTGTATCAATAACCTTAAGCCCGCTGAAATGGTTTGCCTCTCTCCTGTCGGAATCATTGTCGATTTCGCAGTCCGTACCTTCTTCCTCGCATTTCAGCAGCACCCAGCCGTGGGTTCTGGGCTCCAGCCTGTCGTAGGTGGTGAAAATATCCAGTGTACCGTTATCCCAGTCCACAGGGTAGAGAGTATCTCCTGCCGCCGTCTCTTCGTCTCTTGCAAGCCCGAAGCCTGCGTTGCTGAGATCAACTCTGACGATTTCGGAGCTTATAATATTCTCTATGTTGGATTCACTTATCTTTGAAAGCTGTTTAGTGCCGGAATAGAGATTTATATAGGTGGTGTAAAGCGCAGTGACAAGCACCCCGGCTATGACAAGCACAACAAGAAGCTCAATGAGAGAAAAGCCTTTTTTTATCATAACATTCCTTCTTTCATTACCACGGATTTTCTGGAAAGAAATTTCAGTTCGCCCTTATGCCGCCAGCAGATGGTGGCTACAACCGTTGCCGAATTTTCGAGCCCCAGGTTGTCGTCTTCACTATCGAAAACCTTATAGACCACCTCATAGGGAACTCTGCCTATGTTTTCCCCTGATGAACTGCGGAAAACAAAGTTCCCTGTGCATACGGGGTCAGCCGGAACATCATTGTCATCCGGATCGCAGTAGGTGTTAAGATTTGCCGTTTCATTAAGATCCATATCAGGCAGGCTGTCAGGCTGATCCTCCAGATCGTCAAAATCCATTGTCCTGAACCCCTCAAAAACCGTCTGGATAACCTCTTCCGCTTTCTGCCTCATAAGGTCGCTGAGGTTGCGCTGCTTCACCACTATATAACCGTAGGCGAGGCTGAGCATGATTACCGCCATGATCACCATGGAAACAAGAACCTCCATGAGTGTAAAGCCTCTGTTATCGCGCATCGCACGCTCCGTTTGCAAATCTGCCCGCCTTAATCCTGTTTGTTTCAAACAGTATGCAGTCATACTCGGCACGGCTGCCGCCTCCGGATCTGATGGTTCCGGTTACAGTGACAAAGCCGCTCACAAATGTTATATCGTCCTCTGTTTCAAAATCTGTTGAGCCTGTGAAGCTGAGCCCCTGATACAGACTGCCGTCTTCTCTTTCTATCCTCACAGTTTTGCCGTCAACAGCTACCTGAAGGGGAATCTTCCTTGTGAAGGAATACTGTCTGGCTGCGGAAACCATAGCCAGCACCTGTCTCACATCAGACTCAACATTGGCCTTCACCATCAGGTTACGGTAACTGATCACGCCGAATGCAAGGATAATTCCTATAATCGACATAACCGCCATGAGCTCTATAGCTGTAAGCCCTTTTCTGTTTATCATCTCTCAATCCAGAAAAGCAGTTTGCCTCTGCGTGAGGTCTTAACAGGTTCAACCGGGGTGGGCGGACCTATGGCGGCTCCCGCTTCTATTTCAGGATCCGGCGCTTCCCCTGTTGTATTCTGGTGAGGGCTTTCCACAATGGGAATATCACCTGAGGTTGTAGGCACTATCACAGGCGGAACATAGGTAACATTATACCCCTGGCATGTGTAGTCCGGGGCATTTTTCCCTGTGGCGCAGTTTATTGACCATGTCCTGTGCTTGCCGCCGAATGTGCACACATCTGAGTTAGGAATGGTCGTGGTATAAAAAACTATATTGGAGTAATCCGTACCCGCAGGGTCGGAGATCAGCCTTTCCATAAGGTCGCCGGAACTCCTGCCGAGAAGGGTTTTCCTCCACGCATATTTGTTGCTTCCCCCGGTTATATCGCTGCATACATCGGTTTCCCCTCCGTCAAGGTCGCAGTTGCCGTCCTTGCAGCCGTCAATCCGCACACCGTAGAGGTAGTTCCGGTCGCTTGAGCCGCTGCCGGATTCGTCTGTCTTGTAAAACCATCTTCCCGTTCCGAAATAGATATAATTCATTTTGAAGCAGCTCATGTGCTCAATGCTTGCCGTAACCGGCTTTGCCGCGCCGTAGCTGCTGTCAAACACATTATTGAACGTCCATTCGGAAGGGTTTTCCGATGTGACGGACACGCCGATGACATTCCCTGTCCATGCACTGTTTTTATACTGGCTGACACCGAAAAACACTGTGTCCGTGTCTCCGTTGCCTCCGTAGTCAATACCTCTGTTAAACAGCTTTCCGCCGAAGGTATTGGTATAAGTGGCAAGGGCGGAAACATTATGGTAGCCGCTTCTGCTCTCTCCGGTGAACTTAACCACACCGTTGGATGATTTCAGGGTGAAGTCACTGTTGAGATTAAGCACAAAAACACTGAGCCTCTGCGCGGAGGAACCTGCATAGTCCGTAGGACCTGAGAGGAACATGATATAACGGCTGTTTCCTTTCTTTATGTAGGCAGGGCCTGAGAAGCTGAACCCAAGGTGAGGCTCGCTGAACTCCCACAGGAGAGCGGGGTTGTTTTGGTCGGTTATATCAAGTGCATAGTATGACGAAAGCCCGACACAGCTTGAGCTTGACGTATCAGAGCATGTATCGGCAGGGGGCCTGACTGAGTCCGAACCGCTCGCGCCGCATGCGCCGCCCAGCCTCATTCCGCCTATGAGTATGCGTTTGTCTATGTAGCCGTCCTTATTGGAGTCCTCTTCTATGACATAAGGGGTGAGGTCATTGTAATACAGGTGGCAGTAGTCAGGATCGGCCAGATACCGCAGATAGGGGAGGGCATTCTTAGGGATAAACGCCCATTCCTCTTTACCGAGATTTGCTCCCGTGGTTACGCTTGTGTCATCACTGAGCTTCATTCCGCCTATGGCGCTCATGACTCTCCCTGCGCGGAAGGCATGGAGCATGCCGTCATTCGCGCCGACATAAGTCATTACATAACCCGGCTTGCCTGTCTTTTTCGGATGGTTGACAGTCACCGGGCTGGAGTTAAGAATATCCCCCAGCTTGTACACAACCTGATTGCCGTCTGAATCCGTGTATGTTCTTGAGCGGCATCCGGCCACATCCACACCGAGAATATAGCTTATAAGGTTTGATGCGCTGCCGAGGCAGGTTCCTGTGAGATCACCGAAGTTGTCTGAGAACTGTGCGGAGTTTCCGGTTGTGAACCTCACCAGAGAGCCGTCCACGTTTGTATAAACAATTCTGGAAGCAGCCGGGGTCTGGGCAAGGTAGTTTCCGCCCTCCCAGAGGTAAGCCACGTCATCCAGAGAGGTATTGTAGTTGGTTCTGGCTCCTCTGCTGCCGGAAGATAATGTGGCGTATTTATCTATTTGCAGAGTTCCTGCATCGTCTATGTAAAACTCAAGTATTTTATCCCCGTTCTCACCGAAATTAAGCATCCTGTTTTTGTCAGTGTCCTCAATGATGCTCTGGTAGCTGCCCTTTGAGTGGAACCAGTAAGCAAAAAGCTGTCCGACCCATGAGAGGGTGGTTTCGCTGGCAGCATCGCCGAAGTCTTTATTCGGATAAAACACGGCATGGTTAATCAGCATGCCGTCATTCTTGGTTTTATCAATAGAGACAGCCGTACCTGATGAAACCTTTTTGAGAATGTCCTGAAAAACACGTGCAAGCTTCTGCTCAAGCTCAAGCGGGTTTGTAATAAAGTGGTAGTTGTCCGGCACACCGTCTCCGTCCTCGTCCCACTCAGCGTTCAGATCCGGCAGTCCGTCTCCGTTGGAATCGTTAAACCCGCCGTACTTAGCCGCATACCAAAGGGGGTCTTTAAGCATTGATGCATTGGTTCCGCCGGGGCTGAAGGTCTTTGACCAGGTCAGGGGCAAACCGCTTATGGCTGAGCTGCTTGACCCGTCCGCTATGTCTGATATGGGAAGATAGACACCGTCTGCCGTTGTTCCTGTGATGATGAAACCCATGGCCTGATTTATACCGCCCGCGGCATACTCTGAGGTGAGGCTTATGGTCACTGTTCCGTTTGCATTCACAACATAGTCATATCTTGCTATGGCATCCATATCATGGTCGGCTCCCTGCTCAACGTCCTCAAAGTTGATGCGGAAACGGCCGCTTGTTTCTGTTATCGTCTCAGCATAAAAGTCAACTATTCCGTTTGAAGGGCAGAAACCCGTTCCGTTGAGTATAAGCCCGTACGTGCTGTTATTAATGGTGTAGCCGCAGCTTATTCCGCTGCCACCCACAGATTTGCCGAGGGGAACCAGCTTAACCTGCCTGTTATTGACATTTATCACTATCTCCGGCAGGGGGGAGGCAAGCGCGACAGAGTGAGTATCCACATTCGGCAGGTAGCTTGTCACGGGGTGGTCAGCCGAGTTGTCTGTAAATTTTGTTTTTGCGTAGTAGGCAAGCGCCGCTGTGTTGTATGTGCCTTTCTTAGTGGGTTCCTCCGGGCACAGACCCAGAGCGCTGCCGAGGGATGAAAGTGCTTTTGCGGAGCACATGAAGTCATTCGTTATGCCGTTATTGCCTATGAAATAATTGCCGGAGAGGCTTTCGTTCTGGGAAATTTCGCTGAACAGATCGCTTTTATTGTAGCCTGAGAGCGTCCCTGATGACGGCACACCATCATCATAGCTGGGGTTAACATCACTCAGAATTATTATATTCGGTTTGGCACATTGCGGGAAGTTGGAGTAGGGGTCAACCCACGCAGGCTTGGGCAGGCTCAGTCCACCGTCTGTGGTGCTTGTGTAGGTATAGCCGGAAGTGGCAGAACCTTTCCCCGCCAGATAGCGCAAAGCCTCCCAGTACATTTCACCTATGGGGTTGCCCCACGCCTTGCATTCCCCCTCGTTGAGGGCTCTGGTGGTGATCCATCCGCAGTTGCTGTTGTATGAATCGCTGCCGTAGTCATAGTCATTTATCTGCAATGTGCTGAGTGTGCGTATTATGCTGCCGCGCGATGGTGATGATGTGACAAAGGTTCCGTTGGCATTTATCTCTTCCGCGATGGAGGTGATGTTTTTTCTTACCACACCGCCGGAGAGGTTCTTTTCGTATGATCCGGTTATCAGCCCGAAATACATGGGGGATTCCTTCACAGCAAAGCCGTCACCGGAGGCGCATGTGGAAGTTTTTTCATTGGTTTTGGAGCATATGGTGTCGCCGCTGCCTGTACCGTATCTCTGGAGAAGCCCTGTGGGTTTCTTGCTGCCTGAGCCGTAGTCATAGCAGTTGGTTTCCTCACCTATGGACGAGTCGCAGACTTTCACACGCACATATCTCTTTTCGTCAGGAGTTACAACACTGTCGGAGCATACCGGTCTCTCGGTGGAAGCCCATTCCCATTTGCGCTTGGTCTGGTTTTTTGCAACCTTAATGATGTGATCCCCGTCCTTGGCATCTGAACTCATGCAGAAGAGGTGGCGTTTGGAAACAGTGTTCACATCTGCGCCGTAAAAAGGCTCACCGGTATTCACGAAATCCGTTGTTTTAAGGCTGCACTGCCCCTGAGTGGTTGAGGGAACATTAGGAGCGCGGAAGGTTATGCTGTCTGTGTTCATGTTGGTCTGGCTGAGTATTTTCCAGTCGGTTGACCAGCCGCTGTTAGCTGAATTTCTTATTCTGTACTGCACTCTTGCGCCGTCATCCCCTGCGCTTTCACGGACTCTGACTATCAGAGTGTGATCCACTCCGGATTGAAGATATATGCTGCCGTTATAGCCTGTGCCGCCTGAATACCCGTGGCAGCCGTAATAGGAGGCGATTATGGTGTTGTTAACCTCCAGTTCGCCTCCGTCATCCGAGTCGATTGAAAAATAATAGTACCTGCTGTTCGGCACACGGAATTTCATTACATACATTATGTTTCCGTGTGAGCTTATCTGGTTGCCCTGTCCGGTATCGCTGTAGTTGATTGAGGTAACAAACTTATGCCCTGTATAGTCCTGCGGGCTGAAAGTTGAAATCATGTTGTCATGGTTTGTGCCGCAGCCCTTGTCAACACCGTCACGGTAGGTCACAAACAGTATCTGGCTGTTAGCGTTCCACGGAGTGGCTGCATCAGGCATATCGCAGGAGAAGTTTGACGGGGCATCATACGGAGTGAGGTCTCTGGTATCTGCCCCCCAGTACTCTTTTCCCCAGGAGTGCGCATCGCGGGGTATATAAGTGCTGGTGAGAACAGTTTCGCTTGCTCCGTCAGTGCTTCTGTGCCCTCCGTAGAGAACCTTGCGCAGGACATCAATGCGGGACATGGTAAGCCAGTTCATGAAGTTGCCGCTCCACTCTCCTGATCCGCCGCAGTATTTGTCATTGGTCACACGGGAGGGGTTAAAGCGCGCAGTGCCGGAGGCGGAATATGTGTAGCATTTATGCGAATCAAAATAGCCGTAGTAATCTATTTCATGCTTGTAGCCTATGTCTATAACCCCGTCACCGTCGAGGTCGGTGGCATCGTTGTACGCTTCATAGTAAAGCTTGTGGTCGCGCCCCATAACAAACATCACGAGTGGGGACACGCTGGAAGAAAGAAAGGGGGGAATACTGATATTGTTACCGCTTCCGCAGTAATCCATCATATCTGCGGAGGCAGAACTGAAACATAAAAAAACGGCAGTGAAAAAAAGACTTATCTTTTTCATGTCAGTCACCTTTTATCAGAATATGAACCGCGTAGCTGCCGTAAGCGGTTACAACAACCTCAGCACCTCTGCGGATGTCCCGGAGCGAGGAATATTCCTCATAGTATGCCCCGCTTTTGTAAAACTGCCTCACAACACGCAGTTCAGAGCCATAGGTGAACGCCCTGTCACCCACATTTATTGTCTCTTTGTTATATCCGCTGAATACACCTTCGATAAGCATTGGGTTTGCCGCATGAACACTTAAAGTAATAAAAAGAACGGCGAGCGCCGCAATCAGGGATTTTTTCATAAGAAACTCCTGCAGAAACTGCGCGGAAAGAGTGCTTTCCGTTTAAATTATATTTCATAGCTCAGCGGTTTTCCACCGAAATAAAGGCAGATACAGCTCTGCTGTAATATAATCAGCAGTTTTGCGCAAAAATGAAAGGGAAACCGCACAGATTATACAAATTTTTGATCAGACTGAGTTATCAGCCGAAAAGGAATGAGTAGGCCGATGGTATGAAGGCTGTCTCCCCCTGTCTGAGAAGGGGAAGCATATCAGAAGGGGAATGAAGCTTTTTAAAGCCCATCCGCGCGCATTCCGCTTCGCTGAAACTGCTGTAGAGATAAACGTTGAAGCGCTCCGTAAGAGTTCTCAGGTTGTATGCGGTCTGGCGGTTTATCTGATAGTCCGTCAGGAGGCTTTCAAGCATCGCCTTTGAGGACGGCAGGTCGAAGAAATCACGGAAGAATGAGTTCCCGCTGCCGTCTGCGCATTCCGCGAAGAAAAATATATCCGCCCCTTCCTCCGCAACTGGAGCAGCCCTGTCCAGTGATTTCTGAGCCTGAACCATGTTTATGTCCTTCGGGAAGCCCCCGCAGGAAACTATGAGCGAACGGTATTTTCTGGCAGGTGTTATGCGGAACCTGCTGTCCAGAACCTCGCAGGCCTTGTGATGCGCCATGAAGAGATCACCGCATACCATATCAAGAAGCCGCCCCTCTTCATCCAGAACAGTGTTGACAGAGAAGAAGTTACGCCCTGAGCGGCTTATCATAAGCGCGTCCACTATGTCGCGGTGGACAGGGTTATGGTTAAGCTCACCGGCCTTTGCAAGCGGGTGTCTTCTGCCGCCGGAAGCGTCCAGAGCAAGCATATGGTTGCGCAGTATGGACTTTTTGGCTGCTATTCCGGGGAAAATAAGTTTCCTGCCGCCGCCGTAGCCTGCGAAATAATGATGGCTCACGGAGCCTATGGAAACTATGAGGTCGTGCTCAAGGTAGATTTTATTGATAAAAACGGGGGTCTTTGATTTTGTAATACCGTAGAAGGCGTGGGCGGTCAGGTCTTCACAGTCGTGGTCGAAAAGCCTGTCCTTATATTTTGAGTAGATAGCGTCACCGAGGATTTTCTTTTTCTCATCCTCCGTAACTGCTCTGTGAGTGCCAACGGCAAAGATTATGCTGACAGCTTTTCCGTGTTTTTCCGCCTCTGCGAGCATGGACGGAAAAAACCGCTCCAGCCCGCTTTTGCGGGTTATGTCCGGAAGGATGAAGAGGATCTTTTCCGCTCTCTCCACACAGTCAGAGTATGACTCCGAATAGACGCACTCATCCAGTGCCCCCTGAATCCCTTCGTCATCAAGGAGCGCATAATCTCCGGAAGCACCGAGGAGATCAACGGGAAAGTCCGTCTGAAGCTCATATGTGCTTTGTCCGCAGAGGATATTCAGCTTATCCGCCGATTTTTGACATTGTGCGTTTGAATCTTTCATTTCTGCTGTCCGCCACTATATGGTGCTCTTCGTCCTTTTTACCCAAAGCGTCCATGATAGCCGCTCTGAGAGCATCCTTGTCCCTGCTCCTCACGGCATCCACTATATCCGTTTCCTTATCAGTCAGCAGACAGGGGCGGATTTTGCCGTCCGCGGTCAGCCTCAGCTTGTCGCATTCGGAGCAGAAGTGGTTTGAGATGGGGGTTATAATGCCTATGGTTGCTCCGTTTGAGAGCTGATAATTTTTTGCCGGGCCTGCGTTTTTGTCTCTGCCCACAGGGGTTACCTTATATCTCTTGGAGATGAGATCCAGAATCTCCGCACCGTACATTATGTTCTCTTTTTTCCATTCACAGGAGTTGCCTATGGGCATGAACTCTATGAACCTGACAACTATGTCGGCACGGGCTGCAAATTCGCAGAAATCGTATATTTCGCAGTCGTTAAACCCGCGTATAAGCACACTGTTGGTTTTAACAGGGCGCAGACCTGCTTTTTTTGCAAGGAAAATACTCTCCATAAGTTTCTGAATGTCGAAACCTCCGGTAATTTCCTTATATTTCTCAGCCTTAAGGGAATCAAGGCTCACGTTGATCCTTTTAACACCTGAGGCGGCAATCTCTTCCGCATACTTACCCAGAAGCGCGCCGTTGGTGGTGAGGGTTACTTCGTCTATGCCTTCTATCTTGTGCAGTTCACGCAGAAAATCGGTCACACCTTTGCGAACCAAAGGCTCCCCGCCTGTAACACGCACCTTATGTACGCCGAGGGAGGCAAAAACCTCAGTAACGAAAAGCATATCCTCAAAACGCAGAATACTGGAATGCTCAAGGTGCTTAAACTCATCACTGGGCATGCAGTACTTGCATCTGAAATTGCATCTGTCCGTAACGGAGATACGCAGGTAGCGCACCTCGCGTCCGAAACGGTCCTGTACTGTGCTATTCATATATCTCGTCTTCCGTTATTTCTCTTTTACGGCCGAAAATCACAGCAATAAAAATGCTCAGTTCATAAAGAACCAGAAGAGGGCCGGCCATCATCATCTGTGAAAAAACATCAGGAGGGGTCATTACCGCCGCAACAATGAAAATACCCAGAATGGAATATCTTCTGTATTTACGCATCATATCCGCTGTGACAAGCCCCATCTTAGCGAGGAAGAACGTAAACACCGGAAGCTCGAAAACTATGCCGAAGCCCAGCACCATTTTGGTGACAAAGCTCAGATACCACTCTATGGAGAGATTGGCGATTACATAACCCTGCGCATACTTAAGGAAGAATTTAAACCCGAAAGGGAACACAAAGTAGTAGGCGAAGGCAGAACCGAGGAAAAACAGCAGCGAAGCGCTGACTACAAAGCCCAGCACATATTTTTTCTCATGAACATAAAGCCCCGGAGCTATGAACTTCCAGATATGAAAGAAAATAAAGGGCATACTGAAAAAGAGAGCCGCCATAAAACAGAGCTTAAGCTCCATAAAGAAGCCTTCGGTTATTTTCAGCATTGCCATGCTTGATTTCTCAGGCATCACATCCACAAGGGGCTTAGCCACAAAGTCCATGAAGAACTGGCTCTGCCAGTAACACACGCAGAACACGGATATGACTATTATCAGGATATATATAACTCTCTTTCTCAGTTCTTCCAGATGCTCCATCAACGGAATCTGGGATTCCACACCCTGATTTTTGTCCTTAGCCATTTGTTTCCTTCCCTTTCACTTCCGCAGTGTCAGATGTTTCCTCTTTAGCGGTCTGAGCCGTTTCCGCTTTAGCTTCGGCGGATGCTTCCGCTGCGCTCTCTGTGCTCTGCTTTTTCTTTTCCCAGTGATCCCTGTATGCATCTTTGACCGTCTTGTTAGGGGCGATGTCAAGATCATCTATATTCACGGCGGATTTAAGGTCGTTCAGCGAGCGTTTAAACTGAGCGTATCCTTTCCCCAGCGTTTTAGCCAGCTCCGGCAGTTTTCCGGGGCCGACAACCAATAGCGCTATTACAAGAATCAACAGTACTTCAGACATTCCGAATCCAAACATACGATTCACCTCAACTGCATAATATGTATTTACAGCTAAAAATCAAGACAAGCTTCCGCCGCAAATAGTTCCGCCCTGTTCTGCATTATCGGCCGGACAGCTATTTACACCCGCATTGTCAGATGATATGCTTCTTCTCCATGGAAGATCATAAAAAAGGACACAGACAAAGGCTTAAGGAAAAGTTCAGAAGCGGCCCATCCGCCCTGCATGACTATGAGATCATGGAGCTTGTCCTTTCCTATATCATTCCCCGCAGAGATGTCAAAATCCTTGCAAAGGATATAATTGATAAAACGGAAAGCCTGCGTAAAGTTTTCAGAACGGATCTCACTGCCATCAGCGGGGCAGGGGATGAGGTTCAGCTTTTCTTCAATATTCTCCGTGAGTTCTATGTACGCATGGAACACGGAAATCTTAAATTTGAGCCCCTTGTTCTGGACTCAGGCTCCATTATCTTCAAATTTCTGCGGATGCTCATAGGCATTTCAGACAAGGAGAACTTTGTAAGCCTGTTTGTGGACAAAAACAAGCGGCTGATAAGCTATGAGGTGGTCTCCTCCGGCACGGTGGACAGAACCGCAGTCTACCCCAGAGAGATAGCCGAACTGGCACTCAGGCGGAAGGCCTCATACGTGATTATCGCACACAACCATCCTTCCGGTTCGCTGATCCCCTCCGAGGAGGATCTGAACATCACAGAGCGCATATCAAAAGCGCTTGAAACCCTTGATATAAAGCTTCTGGATCATATCATAGTTACAGATACATCTTTTTTAAGCATGAAGGCTCAGAAACTTATTTAAGGAGAAATCCCATGAAAAAAGTTTTCGTAACAGGCGGAACAGGCTTTGTCGGTTCATACGTTATATGCAGGCTGATCGAAAAGGGCGTCCATGTAAAGGCGCTGGTAAGAAGCAAAACCCCGCACAGAGAGGCGGAAGCCGTGCAGGGTGATATACTCCGGCCGGAAACCTTTAAAGATGCCCTGAAAGATGTTGATGCCGTAATAAATCTTGTCGGAATAATCCGGGAATTTCCCGAAAAGGGCATAACTTTTGAGAACATGCACTATGTTGCAGCAAAAAATATAACGGATGCGGCAAAAGAAGCGGGCATAAGCCGCCTTATCCATATGTCTGCCAACGGAACACGGAAGAACGCAGTATCCGGCTATCATAAAACAAAGTACATGGCAGAGGAATACATCAAAAACAGCGGGCTGGACTTCACAATATTCCGCCCGTCACTTATATACGGCAGGGGGGATTCCTTCATCTCCATGCTGGCAGGCTATATGAAAAAGACTCCGGTCTTCACTTACTTCGGCGACGGCTCATACCCAATGCAGCCGGTGAGCGTTTACGAAGTGGCGGAAGCCTTCACCGAGGCGGTCTTCAGCAGCACTGCCGCGGGCAAAACTTACCACCTGTGCGGCAACAGGGTTTACACTTACAAGGAACTTCTGCGGGAAATTTCAAAGGCAATGAACCGCAGCATAATTCTGCTCCCCGTGCCTGAGGCAGTCATAAGCCTTGCAGTATCGCTTCTGGGCGGTTTCTCCTTCTTTCCCATCACCCGTGATCAGTTTATAATGCTGAAAGAAGGAAATACCTGCAGCGAAACATTCGCCTTCACGGAGCTTGGAATAAAACACAGAGAGTTTGCCGATGAAATTAAAAAGTATATCGGGTGAACATTTTTAAAGTTGAAAAATCGTATTATTTGAATATTATTGAACTTTGACCCGCAAGGGGCACAAAGGGAGCAGAATTAATGAAAATCAAAGTATTGCTTTTCGCGGCACTGTTAATGGTATTTGCCGCATGCAGCAGACAGGAAACGGGGGGAAGCGAAAACTCCGTCTCAGTGGACTCAATCGAAACTCTTAAGTCCGGCGCAATGGCGCGCATAAAGGAGGAGCATCAGGGCAAGGTGCTTCTGGTAAACTTTTTTGCCTCATGGTGTCCGCCATGCAGAGGTGAAACGCCTGACTTTGTTAAAGTTTACGGTGAAGAAAAAGAGCGTTTTTCCATAGTTGCCCTCTCCACGGATGCGGATAAAAAAGATCTCGCCAAGTATATAAGCGAGTTCGGCGTAAACTACCCTGTTTATATGGCTGACCAGTCCCTCAGCATGGAGTTCGGCATAAGCACAATCCCCACCAGCATTATTTATGCCCCGGACGGAAAGCTTGTGGACATAATAGTCGGCTCTATTCCTGAGAAAGATCTTAAAAACATTATCAATAAATTATCAGCTAACTGATAAACAAACGGCGGAGCGCTTTTCATAGCTTTCCGCCGTATTTTCCTCTAAAAGCTGTTTAACCTGATTCAGGCCTGTGCCTGAGGATCATTTCCTATTGAAGTTTGAATGCATGCGTGTATTTTTAAAGTGTCACCCACATGCATATTCCGGAGGTCAGCGCTTTATGTTTGAAGCGGGAGTTAAATGCGTAATCAAGGAACCCATAACATCGCGCTACGTGATGATGCTCGAAACAATATGCGGTCAATACCTCATTCCGATAACAATAGGAACCTTTGAAGCGGAAGCCATATATCAGGAGCTCAACCGGATCCCCAGCCCCAGGCCCATGACACACCAGTTCATAGGCGGAATTCTGGGCGTTCTGGAGGATGTTTATGTTGAAAATGTAATAATAGACAATGTTGAAAAAGGAATTTTCACCGCCAAGCTAAACATCAACACCGAAGGAACCTCAAAAACAGTTGACTGCCGCCCGTCCGATGGAGTAGCCCTTGCTCTCCACATGAGCATACCCCTCTTTATCGAAGAACAGGTAGTATCAAAAAGCTGCTGTATAGAGCGTACCGGACTCACCATAGCAGAGGAAAGGGCACTCTTCGGCATTATAGACGATCAGGGCACTACATTCTGGAATGTTTAACAAATATCAGGAAGCAGTATATATAAAGACCCATCCTTTTTTTTCAGGAAACATTAACTGACTTATGCGTATCTGAAAATCCCCCTCGCTCCCCCTTTATCAAAGGGGGAAGTTATTTTCCGATGAAAGCAGGACACCCTCCTTTCGCAAAGGTGGGCAGGGGAGGATTTATGCATACATCCCCAAGGATGGGGATGCGCCGTGCGGAGCGAAGGCGGGTTTATCCCGCCGCGAGCGTGTACGCAAACCCGACACGATGTTCGGGTTTGCGTTATCAAGCCGTCATTTATTGCGTTTTTCGGTTACAGCCCCTTTGTGAATCGGGGTCTCTCCGATGCCGAACTGGTAAACTTCTTCTCTGTTTTCAAATCCGGCATCAATCTTCCTATGGAGCCCTTCAAGCCATGACGGATCTGACACTGCGTAGTGAACCAGAATCTCAAGCCTTGGAAGAACTCTTCCGCTTATAAGATGTTCAAGCCTGTGCACCTCCGGATCCGCGTCTTCCGGTTCCATTCCCAGTATATCCACGAGGAGCTTTGTGAGGCATTTATCCCGTCTTACTATTGATTTGCCTATGGTTTTTCCTTCTTCGGTCATGCCTATTTTTCCATAGGATTCATGTGTCAGAAGCCCCATTTTAGCCAAGGTGCTCACTGCCCTGCTTACGCTGGGAAGGCTCACACCCAGTTTTTTTGCTATATCGCTGACTCTTACATCCCCGTTTTCTGAAAACCTGTAAACCCACTCAAGGTAGTTTTCCTGACTTGGGGTGAGAGGAGCTGAATTCACTGCATTCATCGGAAACCTCCCGACTTGTATTTATCTAACAAGATATGAAGTTTCCTGATTCAGGCAAGGGTTAATTAAGACTTTTTTAATCTTTTAGACAAATAGCTGTCAACCAAAAGAAAAGGCGGGGTTAAAGAACCCCGCCCCTGACTGATGGTAAACTCCTGTTTGTATAGTGATAAATGAAATTTATTTGTAGCCCATGTTAACTGAATACAGCGACCACTGGGGTTCGCCTGTTTCCTCATCCTCAGCATACTCAAAATAGTAGCCGGTTAACGGATCAACTTTTGCCATGGGTGCAGACGCAGCAGAGCGGTACGTGTAATCACTATTTACAGCAATCATGAAAACAGAATAGCTTCCGTTGTCACTATCCTCTGACATGAATATGCCTTGCTTGCTCATATCCGCATACCCTTTGAAATTCTTCTCATAAGCAGCTACCCACTCACTCAACGATTCATCATATACCATGAAACGGCCCACTGCAGTTATGCTGCAGCCGCTTAAGCTCATATCAAGCTCAATATAGCTGGGGATGTTTTCATAGTCATCCTCGCCGTAAACATTTGTAGACACAATATTTATATCGTATTCAACATTTCCGGCATCTTCAGGCATAACAGGGCATGTCTCGCCGTTTTTCGCATCAGCTATTCTCACCATGAAGCCTGTTCCGCTACATGTTTTATCAGGTGATGATATGCTTGTGCTGAAAACCTCAGTGGAATTCGCAGAAATTTTATAAATAAGATCTGATTCGCCCATGAGACTGGTAAACCTGAAAGAGTCCTGAGAGGTTCTTTTGCCGCTGTAAACCCCGACAGATCTCCTCAGAGCTACAGAAGGTGATGAAACGGAATCCGGAAGATTTAAAGGTTCATAACCGCCGACATTGAATGCGAAGGTTTTTCCTTTATCAAAAACCATAACGGAGTCAACCGATTTATAACCTGCGGGCTCGCAGCGAAGAGCAGTGTAACCGTTGTATGCACCGTAGATGGAGCGGGTGTTCATATGCTCAAGGGCATCCTCTGCGGACTTGGTTATTACGTTGCCTGTTTCAAGTGCATCCAGAGCATCCCGGAGGTCCATCCCGCCGCTTACTATTCCGTTCACAGCCGCCTCGCTCTGGGAGCCAAGCACTATCACACCGCCGCTCACACTGCCCACACTCTGAAGAAGGCGCGCTATATCCACCGCCTCACTGTAAGATGCGATGTCGAAGGGAGTAACAAATGCCGTTGCTTTTACTGAACCTAAAACCAGATTGCCGATTCTGAAAGTTACATTGTCCCCTTCGCGGAAATCGAACTCACCCTTTTCATTAGTAAAACCTGAAAGACCGCTGGGAACAGCAGAATAAGCAAGCCCCTGAACAGGCGCATCCGTAAAAACACCCTTCTGCGAAGACGGAGAAGATGAGCTGCTGCCGCTGTTGCAGCCGATAATAAAGAATACCGAAAGTACCGCACACAAAAATAATACCCGAATACTGCGCATTGAACGCCTCCATTTAATCACACGTTTTTTCTACATTGTTAATAATAGCACAAATCGTCATGGGATCTGATAAAAAATATCATTATTGCAAAATAAATTTAAAAATAAATTAAAGGAAACTGCCCGTTTATTTCCCGGTATAGACCGAAGCTTCTTTTTTAAACTCATAAAACTCTTTCACAAAGGCGTTGTAACATTCCTCTGCCCCGGTCATATCCTCAGCATTGGCACATTTTTCCATCCTTGCGGCTATGCTTTCAAGACCGTATGCGGTGAGATCGCCTGCGGAGGAGCGGAGATAAACCGCTAAATCAGCCACCCGCCACGGGCTTGCTTCCGCTATGGCGCGCCTGAGTTCGTCCAGCTGCTTCTCTGTGTCGTGAGTGAATATTTCCAGAACCTCGGTGAAGTACTCCCGTTCGCCCATGATGGACATCAGTTCATCCGGACTGAAGGTTCCGCTTATGCGTTCCGCCGAAACATCGGCAGCGTCCGAGCTGTAGAGAAATTTATTCAGAATGGCCACAAGCTCCTCATACCGGAAGGGTTTGGAAAGGTAATCATTCATTCCGGTGCTGATAAACTTTTCCCTGTCTCCCTTAAGGGCATGGGCTGTCATAGCCACAACGGGAATATCTGGTCTGCGGACACCGCTTTCACCGCTTCTGATAGCCTGCACCGCCTCTATGCCGTTCATCACAGGCATCTGTATATCCATGAAAACTATATCATAATCATCATTCCGCAGGGCTTCCAGAGCCTTAAACCCGTTTTCCGCCGCTGTAACCTTATAGCCCAGCCGCTCAAAAATAGTTACCGCCAGTTTCTGGTTCACTATGTTGTCCTCAGCGAGAAGAATCTTTTTATTTCTCACCTCTGTGACGCTGGGAATAAAGCTGCTGCCGTTCATGCCGTGGGGAGAGTCATTCTCGGCTTCAAAACCGAAAAGCTCCAGAAGGCACTTTCTGAGGTGGTTTGTTTTAAGCGGCTTGAATATCCTGCCGTTGAATCCTTTTTCCGTAAGATAATCGGCAGACACATGCTGCCCCATGGGGTAGACAAGCACGGTCTTAGTACCGGGGTAGTGCTTTATCTCCTTCATCACAGCGTCAAACTCAGCCTCGCTCTTCTTAATGAGAGCATCAGCGATCAGGACGACCTCAAACGGCTTGTTGCCCGCTGCGGATTTATGTATCTGATCCGAGGCTTCCCTGAAACTGCACGCCTTTTCGGCATTAATGCCCAGAGTTTTCAGCATGTCCGCTCCGGCGCGGGCGGCAAACTCGTTGGAATCAACAATCAGCACTCTGCGTTTATCCAGCCTTCTGTCCGCTTCCTTACGCACATCAGCCGCCGCAACACGCTCAAAAACTGCGGAGAACCAGAACTCGGAGCCTTCACCCACGCGGCTTTTACAGCCTATTTCTCCGCCCATCATCTCAGTGAGGCGTTTGGCGATGGCAAGTCCGAGACCTGTTCCGCCGTATTTTCTGGACATGGAAAGATCCGCCTGCGAGAAGGAATCAAAGAGGTTGCTCATCCTGTTTTCAGGCACGCCTATGCCTGTGTCCCTGACCCTGAAAAACAGCTTAACATAGCCGGAGGTCTCCTTCTGGAGGTTTACCTCTATGGACACTGCACCTTCATGGGTGAACTTGACAGCGTTGCCTATTATGTTAAGCAGAATCTGCCTGAGCCTCCACGGGTCACCCGCAAGGAGGCGGGGTATTTTCTCATCTATATTGAAGGCTATATCCAGATCTTTCTGGAAGGCCTTGTAGGCTATGGAATCCACACTGTTCTCCACAACCTCCCTGACAGAGAAATCCAGATATTCAAGCTCAAGCTGGCCAGCCTCTATCTTTGTGAAGTCCAGTATATCGTTTATCACCACCAGCAGCGCCTCGGCGGAGGAGGCCACAGTCTCGGCGTATTCCCTCTGCTCGTCACTGAGCTTTGTATTCAGAAGAAGGCTGTTCATGCCTATTATGCCGTTCATGGGAGTCCTTATCTCGTGGCTCATGTTCGCAAGGAACACATCCTTGGACATGCTGGCCACTTCCGCCTCCTCTTTTGCTTTTTTCAGTTCCCTCTCAAACTCTTCCTGCTCCTTTATCTTTTCTTCAAGCTCGCTGTTTGCCAGCACAACTTTGTGCCTGTTGGAATCCATTACAAGAAGAACAAGGAGCAAAAGCAGCACACAGGCATTGAAAGAGGCAGCCTGCTTAACAAACCGCATGTAGGCCGCATCAAACTCCCTGTCTATGGTATAGCGCACCAGATAGGTTTCATAGTCTCCGGAAATGCTTTTTATAGGGAGAAACGAGACTATCACCCCGATCCCCTGAGCCTTATGAAAAACAGAGAAAGCTTCATGAGCCGCCAGACGCCCCGCAGTTTCCGCACGGAGTTTGGAGTTTATCAGCGCAAAGGCCTCAGCAGGCATAATATCCTGAGAGAGCTCAAAATCATAACCGGAGAGACCCGCCTCGGTAATATAGCCCTCAGAGAAGGAGGACTTTGTACAGTCCTTAAGAAAATCCGCAAAAAGCTTCTTCTCCGCCACTTCCTTTTTTACACCCATGGAGTAGTAGTTTCCGTAGCTTTCCAGCATCCCTGTGATGAAGCCCTTCACATCAAGACTTATTTCAAGAGTCCCCACATGTGCGCCTCCGTGGGAAAGGGGGTAAACAAAACGGAAGGCATTCCCGCTCCTGCCCATTTCAAGCCCTTCGATGAACCCGTTTTTCAGATTCGCTATGTAGACGGAGTATCTTTTATCGCCGAGAACATCCCCGTAAAGCTGCCGTTCGTGCAGACGGAGAAAACTGACTGTATCGGGAAAATGGAACTGAATCTTGGTATAACCAAGCCTTTTGACTGTATTATAAATAACGGATGTTTTCTGAACCGTGTCCTCACGCATCGCATCCCGCATTTCAGGATGCAGCCACGCCTCGGCAACTGCCTCCGTGAGACCGGGGATATTGACTATGGACTGGTAAACCTCGTCCACATGGCGGGAATACATGGAGAGAGAGCGCTCATATTCGCTTTTCAAAGCGGAGGACGCATTCTCAAGGGCGCTCCCGCGGGATTCCTGAAGCTTGCCGTAGAGAAAGATACAGCCAGCAATATCAATAAGAAGCAATAAAACCGCGATAGACTTGCGAACCAACCCCGAACCTCGTACCAAGCGCATAACCTTTACATACAAATAATACAGTAAAAACTCATCCGTATACAGTCAAATTATTGAACCTATGCGGATAAACCGTCACAAGGCAAATGGGTTGACATATAATGCCTTTATGGGAAATACTTTAAAGATACGTGCGCATGCCGCAGCGGGGAGGTAGCAGTATATGAAAAAACTTTTTACGGCTCTTTTTGTTTTTGCTCTGGTTTCACAGGCTTATGCGGAACTCCCCAAGGGGTTTGTTTATCTCTCCGATGTTAATTCCTCCGTTGTACAGGAGATACGCTACCACTCATCCCATAACTTTGTGGGAACAAGGGTTGACGGCTATGTCTCCCCCGTATGTATACTCACCCGTCAGGCTGCAGAGGCTCTGGACAAGGTGCAGCAGGATCTTGAACTGATAGGCTACTCTCTCAAGGTTTATGACTGCTACAGACCGCAGAAGGCTGTGGATCACTTTGTGCGCTGGTCAAAGGATGCGAAGGATACAAAAACAAAGGCCGAATTTTACCCCAACGAACCAAAGGACACCCTGTTTAAGAAGGGCTTTATCGCTTCAAAATCGGGTCATTCAAGAGGGAGCACGGTGGATCTCACCATAATCCCGTATGAAGCGCCGGAGCAGGAGGAATATATACCCCACATTAAGCAGAGAAGCTGCGAAAACAGTGCTGAGAACCGCTTCGGCGACAACAGCATAGACATGGGCACAGGCTTTGACTGCTTCAGCCCCCTTTCCGCCACAGAGAATGAGGCGATAACGGAGAAGCAGCTTTCCAACAGAATGCTCCTGCGCGATCTGATGAAAAAATACGGTTTTGTGAACTATGAAAAAGAGTGGTGGCACTACACTCTGGAAAAAGAGCCTTTCCCGAAGACTTTTTTCAACTTTGACGTGAAATAGCTTGCAAACGGGGCCGCTATCCCCGAAAATACTGTCTGTTATGAGCATTAAGCCATCCCCCGCGGACAAAACCAATTTACTGAGCGTGAAGGCTGCCGGATTCTACCGCCAGTTCAGCCGGGTAACTGCAGGCGCCTGTGATGAGGGCGAGCTGCTGGATGCCCTCTGCCGTCTTTCCGTGGATGTTCTGGGCTACAGTGTCTCATGGGCGGGCTTCATAGTGGAGTTCGCCGACAAACGCATAATCCCCACCTCATACGCCGGAGAATATGAAGGCTACATAAACCCCCACGAAATCTGCATATGCTGCGATGACCCCTCCTGCGGCCCCATTGGCGAAGCTGTTATCAAAGGGGAGGCAATAACCGTTAACGACATCTCCCTGATGGAGGACTTCTCCTTCTGGCAGTATAAAACCATGGCAAGCGGGCTTCATTCCTTCTGCTCCCTGCCTGTGAAAACAGATGGCAAAGTCACCGCCGTGTTCAATGTTCTCAGCAGGGAGAAAAACGGTTTCAGCGCGGATGAAATAAACCTTCTGAAAGAGATAGCTCTTGAGGCTGCCGCCTGTATGAGCATTATCGCCGCCAGAAGCAGGATGCTCATGGCGGAATCCGGCAACAGGGATCTCATAGAAAAATTCGGGGTGCTTTTCAACAATACATCAGACGCAATCTTTGTCCATGAAATGCCGGAGGAACAAGCATTCAGCGGCAGGTTTGTGGAAGTTAACAAAACTGCCTGCGAGAAGCTGGGCTACACTCAGGAGGAACTGCTGAACCTCAGCCCGGAGCTCCTGAACCACCCCTGCGGCAAGTTTGATATTGAGGAAGCCTCCGCAACCCTCATTAAAACAGGGCACGCGCACATCGAGGCTCTTATTAAGTGCAAATCCGGCGCTCTGCTCCCTGTGCGCATAAGCTGCCACACCTTTTCCATGGGCAAGCACAGATACATAGTCTCCATAGTGCGCGACATAACAGAAAAAATACGCACCATAAAACAGCTTAACCTGCTGAAAAATGCCATAGAGCACAGCACTGTCTCAGTCGTGATAACCGACAGGGAAGGCGGGATAGAATACGTCAACCCGGTCTTTGAAAAGTTCACCGGGTACTCTGCGGATGAGGTAATCGGTCAGAACCCCAGAATCCTCAAGTCTGACAAAATGGACCCGAAAGTCTTTGTGGATCTCTGGGCGGCAATAGCGGGCGGCAAAATCTGGAAGGGCGAGTTCTGCAACAAGAAAAAAAGCGGCGAACTGTACTGGGAATCGGCCATCATTTTTCCGGTTAAGGATCAGAGCGGTGAAATAGTGAACTACATAGGCCTCAAGGAGGACATAACCGATAAAAAAATCCTTGAGGAACAGGTGCGCCACGCCCAGAGGCTGAACATCATAGGCGAAATGGCGGGAAGCTTCGCCCATGACCTTAAAAACATCATCCTCGTCATAGGGGGCTTCGCGAACAGGCTTCAGAAAAAGCTGGATGAAAAATCGCCGGAGCATGAGTACGCAGTGCACATAATGAAGGCCGTCACCAGAGCGGCGAAGCTCACGAACGGCCTTCTCACCTTCGGCCGCAAACAGCCTAATCACCCGGAATGTCTCGACATGAACATTCTTCTGCGGGAATACACTGATCTTATTGAGAAAATAGTTGATGAAAACATAAAGGTCGTCCTGCATCTTTCGGAAGACCATATGCCGGTAATGGCGGACTACATACAGCTTGAGCAGGTGCTGATGAACCTTGCCTCCAACGCAAAAGATGCCATGCCTGACGGCGGCACACTCACAATAACATCATACGTTAAAGAGTGCGGTGAGGCTGATTTCGCCTGTATTCTGTTTGAGGACACAGGCTGCGGAATGTCCGCCGATGTCCGCAACAGGATATTCGACCCCTTTTACACCACAAAAGACCCAGGAAAGGGCACAGGGCTTGGCCTCTCTATCGTTTACGGTATTATAAAACAGCACGGCGGCAGCATAACCTGCTCCAGTGAAGAGGGAAAAGGCACTGTCTTTGAAATATGCCTGCCTCTGAACGCGCCCTATCAGGTGTGATAGGCTGCTGCAACCTCTGAGAACAGATAGTCTCCCAGCTCTTTTCTGTCCGCGTGGGAAGCATCCGCCGGTTCCATAATCCTTACCGATGCCTCAACCCTTTCCACGGAGAACAGCCCCTCAAAATGAGGCTCAAACTCCATATCCCCGTACCAGCATACCAGATCCCTGTTGCCCTCGCCGAAAGGCTTACCGTCTATGCTTTCGTACTTAAGGCATGCCGGATACACAGGAACACCCGCTTTTCTGGCGGATTCCATGAACGGCGCGCGAAAAGGGAGCACTCTTGAACCGTCCGTACTTGTGCCTTCAGGAAAAAGCATCACTGCAAAGCCTTCCTTCATAAGTGCCGCCAGTTCTTTTATCTCCTCCCTGAGCCGGGAGGCGTTGCGCCGCTCCACAAAATATGTTCCGCCCAATTCCGCCATCATCCCAACAAACGGCTTCTCATGCATATCCACAGAGGAAACGAAGACAAACGGCCGCATGGAGGCCATTATGATAATATCCAGATAAGACATATGGTTGCACACAACAAGGCAGCCGCCCGCCTTTTTCAGGACATCTCCGCCGCTGAAAGCAGTGCTTATACCCAGCGGCCTCAGTCCTATGCGGCAGAAGAAGGATGTCAGCCATATGCGCATTCTCCGTTTCCGGATTTCATCCCTCACAAATGCGCTGACCGCCTTGCCGGTGATTATATACAGGTATATGAGGAACTTAACAGCAAACTTCCTCATTTTTCTTCTCCGTAAATTTCTTTCTGAATGATTCATCCATGGTTTTTATATCCAGATAGGTGAGGTAGTCATAGCACTTGAAAGCCTTATCATAGGCAGGTTCGCCGCAGATGACCCCGCCCGCCTTAAAATATGAGAGCATAAGCGGCGGCACAAGGTTCTCCGCCGCCTCGCGGAACGGTGCGAAGCGCTTTTCCTGAATCATCTCAAGCATCTTGTGGTATCTGTCCGTGCGGAACTTTGCCTTGGGCATGGCTCTCAGCTCCTCCGGAGCGAGGAAGTTTTTCTCAAGGTAGTAATGCACAAGGGCGATGGTGAGATTATCCGTTGTTTTGACTGATGAACAGCCGAAAAGGCAGTCCGTGGAGGTTTCGCTTATGTATGTGCCCAAGCCTTTCCAGAGAGCGGCGATTGTCGCTCCGCTGCGGTAGTCTGGGTGTATGCATGCTCTGCCCAGTTCCAGTTTTATACCGGGCAGGGCGGTTATGTTCTCCATTTTAAACTCAGAGCATGAGTAGAACTTATCGCTGAAAAGAGAGCTGTTCAGCCTGTATGTGCCTATTATCTGCCCCGCCTCTTTGTCGATAACCGCAAGGTGGTCGAACTGAAAGTCATATTTGTCCACATCTTTCCCGCGGAAGCGCTTTTTTTCCAGCAGTTCGCGGTAGAATACCTCGTGGCGGAGGCGGAGAACATCGCTGAGCTCGTCCCCGTTTTCCACAGTTTTAACAAGATATTTGCGTGAATCCAAATTAATTGTGACATTCGGTCTGTAGGTTCTCAGGCGGAACCTGAACTTTTTTGAAAGTTCCTGAAGAAAATCCGCGGCTTTTCTGATTTTTCCCTTTTTAACAGCGTTCATTCTGCCACTCCGTGTGTTTTCTTATGTCAGGAGGATATTATTTTGTTGTCAGGGATTATTGCGTCTGTTGTGAAAAATTCTTCAAATCAAATTAACCTGACATTTGTTTTACACTGCCGCGACATAAAACTGACAAGGGAGGCTTATAGAAAACATTAGCAAACAGATGACAATACATAGGAGAGAACAAATGGCAAAAGCAGATTTGCACTGTCACTCCAAATTTTCAAACCACCCCACAGAATGGTTTTTGCAGAGGCTCGGCTCCGCCGAATCATACACCGAACCCGAATACATATACCGCACAATGAAAGAAAGAGGGATGGACTTTGTAACCGTCACAGACCACAATAAGCTGGACGCATCCCTCATACTCAATGAAAAATACCCGGAAGACACCTTCACAGGGGTGGAATCCACAGTCTATTTCCCGGAGGACGGCTGCAAGATACACTGCCTTGTCTACGGGCTGAACGAAAGCCAGTTCGCCGTGATACAGAAGATACGGCGCGATATTTACGACTTCCGTGACTACATAAAGGAACAAAACCTCGCCTACTCAGTAGCCCACGCCACATACTCCGTCAACAACAGGCTCAATATTGAGCATCTGGAAAAGCTGGTTCTCCTCTTTGATGTTTTCGAAGGGATAAACGGCGGGCGGGGCAAGCTCCACAACATGACATGGGTGAATGCGCTGGAGGGGCTCTCTCCTGATAAAATAGAAGACCTCACCGCCAAGCATAAAATTAAATCCTTCGGCACATGCCCGTGGATCAAGGGCTTCACCGGAGGCTCTGACGACCATGCGGGTCTGTTCCTCGGCAACACATACACCATAACAAAGGCAGCAACGCCTCAGGACTTTCTGGAAAAAATAAGAACCAAGCAGACAAGGCACTCAGGCAACTACAGCAGCTTTCACTCACTGGCTTTCACAGTGTACAAAATCGCTTACGACTTCACCAGAAACCATAAAAACATGGCAGGTGCAGAGGGGCTTTTCAACAACATAACCTCGTATATCTTCGAGGACAAAAAGCCCACTCTCCTTGAGCGCCTTAAGCTGAAAAGCATGAAAATGCGCAAATCAGCGGACGGAAGCAGGGTGAAACGCCTCGTGACGGAACTCATTGAGGATGTCCGCGGACTGACCGACGGCAGTATAAACCGCAAGCTCTCAGTGGTTTACAGCAAAGCAACCGACATAGCGGATGAATACACAAAGATGGCTCTCTCAGGCATAACCGGAGATGCGAAGAATTACAGGCCGGAGGAGCTGGTGCGCAGCATCACCTCATCACTTCCGGGCATATTCCTCAGTGTGCCTTTCTTCACCTCATTCGGCCATATGTATAAGGATCGTCACCTCGTGGATGAGATAGAGCAGCGCTTCTCAGTCCGTTCCACAAGAACAAAAAAGAAGATACTCTGGTTCACGGACACAATAACCGACCTCAACGGCGTTTCCGTAACTCTCCGTACCATAGGCAGACTTGCCCATGAGCAGGGGTATGACCTTAAAATAGTCTCCTGCCTTAATGAAGACGAGATAGACCACCGCCTCCCGCCGAACTATGTCAACTTACAGCCCATACATTCATTTACTATGCCGTACTATGAAAAACTTACAGTCAAAATCCCGTCAGTGCTCAAGGCACTGGAAGACATATACGCCTTTGACCCTGACGAGGTATATATATCAACCCCCGGTCCTGTGGGGCTCACCGGGCTCCTCGCCTCAAGACTGCTGAATGTGAAAAGCTCCGGCATATACCACACGGATTTCACCAAGGAGGTTTACGAAATAACCTCAAACGATTCGCTCAAGGTGCTGGTGGAAACATATACCCGCTGGTTCTTTGACTCCGTGACTGAGCTTAAAACCACCTCCGCGGAATACATGAGCCTGCTTTCCGAACGGGGGATGGCACGTCACAAGATGAGCGTTTTCCACAGAGGGATAGACGCAAGGCTCTTCTGCCCCATGAAAAAGGATGAGAGCGGCTTCTTCACCCTCGCATACGCCGGGAGAATTTCCAGAGACAAAAACCTCGATTTCCTGCTGGAACTGTTCGGCAGACTTAACGGGAAATACTCAAACCTCAGGCTGATAATGGCAGGGGACGGGCCTTACCTTGATGAAGTGAAAAACAAAACAAAAGGGATGACAAACGTCCTGATCATGAACGAAATAGAGCATGCGCGGATGCCTGAGGTTTATGCAAAGGCGGATCTTTTCCTCTTCCCCAGCACAACGGACACCTTCGGCATGGTGGTGCTTGAGGCGCAGGCATGCGGCGTTCCGGCAATCGTCTCTGACGAAGGCGGCCCCAAGGAGATAATAGCGGATAAGGAAACCGGACTGGTTGCCTACGCTAATAACATGGAAGACTGGCTGCACAAAACCTCCCGCATGATAGAGCTCGCTGCATCAAAGCCTGCGGAATATGCCGGATTCTCCGAAGCGGCAAGGACAAGGGTTATGTCCGTTTTCAACTGGGATAAGGTTCTGCGTGACATCTTCGCCAAAAATAAAGCGGAAAACACACCGGAGAAAAGCGGAAGCGTGCTCAGGGAAATTTCCGCCTCGGTAGCCTGATGTCTCTTGGAATAAATGATTTTCTGAAAAATACAGGAACATTGCTTAAGGGCAGAGCACCGGGACAGGCAGTAATCCAGCTTACCGACAGCTGCAACGCGAAGTGCCCCCAGTGCGGAATGCGCGCTCAGGAAAAGTTTGAACGCCACCGTCTGAACGATGAACGGCTCTTTACAATGATAGACCGCGCGGCGGAGAACGGCGTAAGCGCAGTCTCCTTCACCGGCGGGGAACCTTTCCTCCACACTGGCTCGCTGATAAGCTGCATAAACCGGGCATCATCAAACGGAATAAAATTCATCCGCACAGGCACTAACGCCTACTTCCTCACAGGGCACGACAAGCCGGACTTCGCGGACAAGATAAGACGCATGGCGGAGAAGATAGCCTCCACAAAGCTTTACACCATATGGTTCAGCCTTGACACATGGAACGCAGAACTCCACGAGGAGATGCGCGGGCTTAAGGGAGTGATAAAGGGGATGGAGAAGGCGCTGCCCATCTTCGCCGAATACGGCATATACCCCTCCGCCAACCTCGGCATAAACAGAAATGTATCCTCCGGCGAGCTCCCGGAACTGGCTTCTGATGAATCAAAGGCGGCTTTCCGTGAAAGCTTCAGGGAAGGATTCAGACGGTTCTACACATTTGCGGAAAATCTCGGCTTCACCATAGTAAACGCCTGTTACCCCATGAGCGCGGACGGAAACACAGTCTACAGGGCAGAATCGGCCGACCGGATAGTCCGCTTCACCGCCGATGAAAAAATCGAACTGTTCAGCGCACTCTTCGAAACTATCCCCGAATACCGCTCCCGCCTCCGGATTTTCACTCCCCGCTCATCCCTCCTCAGTCTGCTCAGGCAGTACAAAGGGGACGAAACGGCAGATTACGGATGCCGCGGCGGAATAGACTTCTTCTACATCGACTCACAAAACGGACACACCCACCCATGCGGTTTCCGTGAAGGGGAGGACATGGGCAGATATGAGGACTTCGAGGCAAAAGGCTTCGGCCTCAGGGCAAACTGCCGCAGCTGCGACTGGGAATGCTTCCGCGATCCCTCAACCCTTTTCGGCCCTGTTACCGAATTTTTCGCTCACCCGGCAGGTCTCATAAGCCGTTTCGCCAATGACCGGGAGTTTTTCCGCCTCTGGCTGGAGGACATACGCTACTACTCAGCCTGCGGCTATTTCAACGGACGTGAAAAACCCGACCTCTCAAAAATGTCACGTTTTAAAATGACAAAACAGCCCTAATCACCCTCTTTGTTCACTCATACCCTAATTCTGTTGACTTTTATAACAGGAAATCTTACAACATCACCATTTGAACGAGGTATTTTTGAGATGAACACCGAAACCACCGTAAATATCATTAACGAAATAAGAAAACTCTCCCGCTATCTGGACAAGTACTCAAAATACCTCAGCAATAAGTATCACATCACCCTTCCGCAGCTTCTCTGTCTGAACGAGCTCCGCGCAGAACCCGAACTTAACCTCACTGAGCTTACCAGAAGACTGAACCTGAACAACAGCGCCATTACCGGCATAATTGACAGGCTTGAGATAAAAAACTATGTCCAGAGGGTTAAAACCGGAAAAGACAGAAGAGCTATCCACCTCCGCCTCACGGAAGAGGGTAAAATTTTCGCTGAAAAATCACTCCAGATATTCGATCACGACTGTTTTTTTGATAATACTAAAGTGACGGAACAGGAAACGGGAGATCTCCTCCAGAATCTCGGCAAGATAATAAGCCTCCTTGATCCCGAAGTTAAAAAAATAGATTTGTAAAACTAATTACACCAGTAAGTTAATAGTGAGAAAACCTTTCTTTAATGAAAAAGAAAGGTTTTCTCAAACTCTTTCCAAAGAAACCAAATTTTTGAAAACGGCTGCCTTATTTCACTGCTTTCAATAACTCGTCTATTTTGGTTCTGTTGGCTTTTACGAATTTTTCGGCGCTTTTTGCCGGTTCCATGCCGTTTTTGTTATCGACCATGGCACTGCTGAGGTCGAGCTGCTTCCAGTCAAAGTTCTTAAAAAAGGCATAGACCTCAGGCATATCCTTATCGAGCCCTTTTCTCACTATTGTATTAATGGTTTCCGCACCGCCGAATATTTTGTCAGGGTCATCCAGTATCTTGAGATCCCACTCGCCGAACATCCAGTGCGGCTGCCAGCCGGGAACAACTATCCACTCCTTCCTTTTAACCGCGTTTGCGAGGGAAGCCACCATTATGGCATCGCTCCCTGAAACATACTGAAACTTGCCCAGGCCGGAGGTATTTTTTGCTATTGCTTCCTCAGCCGCCTGCGACATTCCCGCTCCGGGATCGATTCCTATTATTTTGCCTTTAAACTTATCTATGTTCGCGCCCATTTCCGTTACGGAATTAATCGTTACATACGCCGGCACAACGAAGCCGAGCTTCGCATCAACATAGCTGGGGCCGAGATCCACAATCTGATCCTTATATCTCGCATAAAGATCAGCGTGGGTCATGGGAAGCCATGCAGCAAGGTGCGCATCCGAATCTCCCGCGGCTACCGAAGCCCACATAGCGGCATTTGCCACTGAACTTATGCGGACATCATACCCCATTTCTTCCAGCAGCACTCCCGCCACATGGGTTATGGCAACCTCTCTTGCCCATTCAACATAAACGAGTTTCACTCTTTCCTTTGCGTGCGCCGCACCCGTGAAAATCACGAGGCTGAGGAGCGCCGCAGTAAAAAGCTGTGTAATCTTCTTCATAGTTTCCTCCTTTATTGATAATCCGAAATTGCTCATCCTGACAATTTCGGATACACACTCGCGGCAGGATAAACCTGCCTTCACTTCGTTCGCAATGACCGTGTTTTACGTCACTGCGAGGAGCGTCAGCAAC